>CAJQLW010000026.1 GCA_905479325.1 uncultured Flavobacteriales bacterium | reverse complement strand
TGACAAAGACGACTTTACCATATTTTTTGAAAATGGGACTGGAGTTGATGATGAAGGCTTAACGAAGTGTGACCCATCTGCTCCTCAAGTAATAGGAACTTTTCAATGGTCCATTATTAACAATGATACCCAAATATTTATTACACAAGACGGATTTGCTTTTACCGGTACAATTTTAGTAAATGACGGTACAAGTTTAGCAATTGAACTAAGTGAAACAGATGATTTCGATGGTGATGGTGACTTCGAAGTAGGAGTTAACAGAATAATTTTTACAGCTAGGTAATTACATAAATTCTCACTATAAAAAAGGCCACACTTTCCAGTGTGGCCTTTTTACTTATTGTTAAATAAATTGATCAAATAACTCTTGCGTGATCGACCTTGGTTTTTAGCAGCGCATGGTCTATTACCTCTTTCATTTCTTTCACATAAATAAATTTGAGGCCTTTTAAATAGCTCTCATCAATTTGCAAAATGTCTTTTTCATTCGATTCTGAAAGAATAATTTCCTTAATCCCTGCCCGTTTCGCAGCTAAAATCTTCTCTTTAATTCCACCTATAGGTAAAACTCTGCCTCTTAAGGTAATTTCTCCTGTCATGGCTAAGTTTTTCTTCACTTTACGTTGTGTGAATGCAGAAGTAATTGCTGTTAGCATAGTAATTCCCGCTGAAGGTCCATCTTTTGGAGTTGCGCCTTCTGGCACGTGAATGTGTACGTTCCAATTTTCAAAGGCTTCAATCTTTATTCCAAATTCCTCCGAATGCGCTTTAATGTATTCCAAGGCTATTGTAGCCGACTCTTTCATTACCGCGCCTAAATTTCCGGTTAAGGTAAACTTGCCCTTCCCTTTGCTCAAACTGGTTTCAATAAACAATATGTCGCCACCTACCGAAGTCCACGCTAACCCCGTTACCACGCCGGCAACGTCGTTTCCTTGGTACTTATCTTTTGAATGTCCCGGTCCTAAAATATCAAAAACCTTATCTTCAGAAATGGTGGTGTTGTACTCCTCTTCCAAAGCGATGGATTTGGCTGCAAAACGCACCACTTTGGCCAATCGTTTTTCCAAGGTTCTAACCCCCGACTCTCTTGTGTATTCGTCACACACCTTTTCAATTACCTTTTCAGGAATTGACACTTGCTTCGTGGTTAGCCCGTTTTCTTTAATCAACTTAGGTATTAAGTGCTTTTTGGCAATTTGAACTTTTTCTTCTAAAGTGTACCCGTTAATTTCAATGATCTCCATTCGGTCTCTCAAAGCCGGTTGAATGGTTCCTAATGAGTTCGCTGTTGCGATGAATAATATTTTAGATAAGTCGTAATCTAACTCTACAAAGTTGTCGTTAAAGGCCTCATTTTGTTCTGGGTCTAACACTTCAAGCAAAGCTGATGAAGGATCACCTTGGTGCGAATTTCCAACCTTATCTATTTCATCTAATACAAAAACAGGGTTTGAAGTTTTTACCTTTTTCAAGTTTTGCAACACTCTGCCCGGCATGGCGCCAATGTATGTTTTTCTGTGTCCTCTAATTTCAGCCTCATCTCTCAATCCGCCCAAACTCATCCGCACGTACTTTCTTCCAATTGCTTCTGCTACAGACTTGCCCAACGACGTTTTACCAACTCCGGGAGGGCCATACAAGCAAAGTATTGGCGATTTCATGTTGCCTTTTAGTTTCAGAACTGCCAAATGCTCAATAATACGCTCCTTTACATCCTTCAAGCCAAAATGGTCTCTGTCTAATATTCGCTTCGCTTCTTTTAAATCAAATTTATCTTTTGAAACCTCATTCCAAGGAAGATCAAGTAGTGTTTCAACATAATTTACCTGCACCGAATATTCTGCAGAAGCAGAATGCATGCGTTGTAATTTACTGAGCTCTTTTTCAAATCTTTCTTTTACAGCCTTGCTCCACTTTTTCTTTTTAGAGCGTCTTTCAAATTCCTTAATTTCTGCATCTTGTGGACTTCCACCAAGCTCCTCTTGAATCAACTTCATTTGTTGGTTCAAGAAATATTCTTTTTGCTGCTTGTCAATGTCGGTTTTCACTTTCGACTGAATGTCGTTTTTAAGCTCCAACAACTTCAAGTCTTTGCTCAACAAGCGCAATAAAATCTGCGCTCTTTTGCGGCAGCTTGTTTCTTTAAGCACCTCTTGTTTTTGCTGTACCTCTGCGTTCATGTTAGAGGCTATAAAATTGATTAAAAACGAATTACTCTCAATATTTTTAATCGCGAAAGAAGCTTCTGAAGGAATGTTTGGCGATTGCTCAATAATGCGCAAAGCCATGTCCTTAATAGAATCTACCAGAGCATTAAACTTCGCGTCTTTCGGCACTTTGCTTACTTCATACTTTTCAACCTTAGCTCTAATATACGGCTCGTATTCTGTTATTTCTAGCAGCTTAAACCGCTTTTTTCCTTGAATAATTGCCGTTGTGTTTCCATCAGGCATTTTGAATATCTTCAAAATTCGGGCAACCGTTCCAACTTGAAACAGTTGTTCTTTGTTTGGCTCTTCAACGGTATCGTCAGTTTGAGAAATTACACCAATTATTTTGTCGCCTTTGTTGGCATCTTGAATTAAGCTAATCGATTTATCTCGTCCAACAGTAATGGGAATAACAACTCCCGGAAAAAGGACAGTATTTCGCAAAGGAAGAATTGGCAGGGAATCCGGAGTTTCCTCTTTTTCCATTTCTTCTTCGTCTTCACTGGTCATTAATGGAATAAACTCTGCTCCTTCGTCCATAGCGCTCTCTAATCCTAGTTTATCAAATTTAAATGAACTCATATATCTTGGGTCAATTTGTCAGTTAAAAAAAAATCACTCCTTATTTACAGAGCGATTTACTACTATTCAAGGCTTATGCCAAAATTCTTGGCTGCTTATCTGTCAGCCTAAAAATTACGTTGGGTTGTCGTTTCTTCAAACACGTGTTTCAAAATGGCAATTTCTACTTCATCTAATTTAATAGAACGTCTTTCCATCACTTTGTCGGCTACTTCCATGGCTTTATCAAATCGGTATACCATCCATTTTTCGGCTCCGCCCCATGCAAATGAGGGAATAAAATTTCGTGGGAAACCACCACCGTAAATATTTGCCGAAACGCCCACAACTGTTGCCGTGTTGAACATGGTGTTGATGCCACTTTTTGAGTGATCGCCCATCATCATGCCGCAAAATTGCAGTCCGGTTGCTTTAAAACCCATTTTCTCGAAGTTCCAGAGCTTAATTTCTGCGTAGTTATTTTTCAGGTTCGAAACATTTGTATCGGCTCCTAAATTACACCACTCGCCTAATACTGAATTACCTAAAAAGCCATCGTGACCTTTGTTAGAATAGCCAAAAAGAACCGAATTGCTTACCTCTCCTCCTATTTTTGAATGCGGCCCAACAGTTGTAGGACCATAAACTTTGGTGGCTAATTTTAACGCAGCACCTTCGCACAGAACCAAACCTCCACGAACTACAGAGCCTTCCATCACCTCTGCATTTTTACCAATGTAAATGGGACCAGAAGTGGAGTTTAAAATCGCCGCTTGTACTTTTGCGCCTTCTTCAATAAAAAGCTGATTGCCAATGTGAGTGCACGTCTCATCCAGCGGTTGAGATGTTCTACCTGCGGTCAACAGCTCAAAATCTTCTTCAATGGCTTTTCCGTTTTTCGCGAAAATGTCCCAAATGTTATCAATGCACAAATAAGGTAAAGAAAACGGTACTTTGTTGAAGCCTTTTGGACTCTCTTCTATCGAGTTTAACTGCATAGCTGAACAAAAAGCCAATACCTTTTCTGTCATCGGATCAAACAACAACTCTCCTTCTTGTAATGCTTTTGTAGCCTCGGTCAATTCATTATTTGCCAAAATACTGCCGTTAATGTAATAATTTAACGCTGCGTATTTAGTTGGATATTTTTCACTTAAGTACCTTTCTGTTAAGTAAGAAACAGATGCTTCTGAAACCCTTTTCGACCATTTTTCAGACAGGGTTAATATGCCACATCGAAACTCAGCGATAGGCCGCGTGTAGGTAAATGGCAATAAATTCTTACGGTTTTGATCGAATAAAATAAGGTTCATAGCAAAATATTGTATTTTACAAAAATAGTTGAAATTCGACAGTTCGTTATTATTTTCGCTGAATGCACAAAAAAGACAAAACAAAAGCAACAATAGCGTTAATAACCTTCGGCAGTATTGGTTTGAGTTATTTAATTTGGGGCAAAGAGGTTTCTAAATATGTTGCTGTAACCGGTTTTGTAGTCTGGTTGGGTACAATGTTTTTCTTGAATAAACGGTAGAACAGCCTTACCGCTTTTTCTTCAACAACATCATTGGCAGCAGCGTCAAATCTGTAATCACGGCAAAAAACAAGGTCATACTCACAAACAGGCCAATGTAAAAGGTGCTTAAAAAGTTAGAGAAAATCAAACTTCCAAAACCGCCCAACAAAATAATACTGGTAATAATGATGGCCTTTCCAGTTGAAATGAAGGTTCGGCGTAAAGCAAATAAATTCGTTCTTCCTTGCGTCATTTCTTGGCGGTAACGACTTAAAAAGTGGATGGTATCGTCTACAGCAATACCAAACGCAATGGTAAAAACAATCGCAGTTGACATGTTTAAATCAATTCCTGCAAAGCCAATGTAACCTGCAGTTAGTAAAATTGGAAACATGTTGGGCACCAAAGAAATCAAAGCAATTTTAATGGATTTGAAGAGAATCCCCATGCTTATGCCAATCAATAAAAAAGCGAATAAAAGGCCAATTACAATGTTTTCTGACACGTTCCGTCCTGCTTCATCAATGATTACAGGCGTTCCGGTAAGTTTGTAATTCAGCACATTGGCATCTATGTTTGCCGCATAAAAAGCTTCTAATCCTGCATTTCTGTTCAACATTTCTCTACTACCTGGATCAACCATTCGCCCAAAAATTCGACCCATTTTTTTATCTGCTGACACGATTTGTTGCAGCTCTTCTCTGCCCTCAAACTTCTCCATTTGGCGCTTCAAGTAGTCAAAGCGCTTCTCGTTATCGGGAATTTTATAGAATTCATCTCTGCCATTTCGCATGGTTTTATTGGCAAATTTGAACGGAAAAGTTGGACTAATCATTTGATTTACGCCATATTCATTGTCTAAATACTTTTCTAATTTTTCTATTTCTCGAATGACATCGTAATCGGTAACCAGTTTACCTTCAGCAGGAATGATGGCAAGTTCAAAAGGTCGAATTCCGCCGAATTGCTTTTGAAAATACCGGAGCTCTTGCATTAAAGGTTGTTCTTCAGCCAAATCTTGCATTAAAAAATAATCGAACTTAATACGAGTTGCACCAACAATACAAACAACCGTTACCACTGCGTATATAACCAAAATGGTTTTCTGATTTCTGCACAATTGCAGGAAAAACTTACCCAATCCTCGTTCCCAAGCATTTTGAACACGAGCAGAATCGGTAATTTTTGGCTTTTTAATGTTTAAGAAAATAGCAGGAATAAAAAGAATAGAAAGCACAAAAGCTAACAATACCCCTACTGCCGTGAAAATGCCAAAATCTTGAATGGGCTCCATGCCTACTCCAATTAAGGTAACAAAACCCAGAGCTGTGGTTAACGAGGTTAACAACGTGGCCACTCCCACTTTTTTCAGCATGTTCTTTATGGCCACCGTTTTTGTTCTTCCATATCGGATTTCTTCCAAATATTTAGAAACCAAATGCACCACATCAGACATTCCAACCACCAACATTATTACAGGCAATAAGGTAGTCATCATGTTTAAGGGAGTTCCGCTTAATTGCATGAAACCCAAACTACCAATTACGGCTAGTAATACCGTTGCCATCGGAATTAAAATTCCCCACAAGGCTCGGTAAGCTATAATGAGAAAAATGATTAAAACAAAAATAGAAATGGATGCAAAGGTCAAAAACTCTACCTTCATTACTGCAATGTACTCCTGCTGACCCATTATTTTTCCCATCACATGGATTTCTTCAAATCCTTCCTTCTCAATTAATTCCTGAAGCGCTGTAGCCAACTCGTCTGAATCGTCTTTATTGATTAACTGCTTGTTTTTAATAACAATGATCAACGAATTATTTTCGAAGTTGACCATTTCAGATATTGGTTCAATGCTGCTTTCAATTCGTTTTCGGTCACTGGCATACTTCACAGTATCGTCAACATGGAAAAATGGTTTCTGGCTAAATCCCATCGAAACAGGACTCACTTCTATGAAAGTCATTTCAAGTGGAGAAATCACCTCTCTCAAGTGTGGCAATCCCCTTACCTTATCTGTAAAACCTTGAATCTTTTTTAGAAATTGCTGATCAAAAACCCCTTCTTTATTGGCAAAACCCAACAGAATAAAATCGTTGTCATTCTCAAAACGCTCTCTATAATCTTCGTAAAACTGTAAATCATTGTCTTCTTGAGGGAAAAACTTCTCAAAATCGTAGTCGAATTCTAATTTGCTTGAACTGTAGCCCAAAAACAGTAAAACTACCGTAAGGCCGGCCAATACGTATCGACTGTATTTTCTCCACTTGATCTCCTCCTTGATGTGCTCTTCCAAAACTTTTATTCAGTTGATTTCTTTGCATACTTCAACACCAAAAGGTTCATTGGGTTCACACCCAGACCAGAAATTGTGGGTTGTGTGAACCGAACGACTTCATCATAAAATAAAGGTACTACAGGAGCCTCTGAAATCACTAAGCTATCCATTCTTTGATATAAGCTCAACCTAACAGAATCATTCGTTTCCGAAAGCGCTTTGTTGTACCATTGATCGAACTGTTGGTTTTTAAAGTGAGTGTAATTGGGTCCGTTGGGTGCAAAATTTTCACTTTTGAAAAGCGACAGATAATTTTCTGCATCTGGGTAGTCAGCCACCCAAGATTTTCTAAAAAACTGAGATTTTGAATTGGCTATCAACTCGTTGTTTGTAGCCGCTTGATTTACCTCTACTTTAATTTTGATTCCAAAATCTGCCAGTTTAGATTGCAAGTATTCGCAAATATCTAAGTATTGCGGTGTGGTGCTAAGCGCTATGGTTGGCAAGCCTTCTCCATTCGGGTAACCTGCTTTTTCTAAAAGTTTACGAACGCTATCTGGCTGAAATGAATACCCCTTTGTACTTTCACTATACCCCGGTAAACCTTTTGGAATAAAACCTTGGTTCGCAGGAATTCCTATTCCACTTCTTAAGTAGGTGAGCATTTTATCTCGTTCAAAACCATAATTAATAGCTTGGCGCACTTCTTTGGGTAAGACTTGTTTTGTGCTATCTACCAAAAAACCCAAGTACTCTACATTTAGGTAGGGCGAAGTGGTGAACACAACTTCCTTCTGATACTTCTGTCTCAACTTTCCGTTACTTGTCAGCAATTCGTCTTTATACGAACCCTTTAGCCCTGTTAAGTAATCCAACTCCTTCTTTAAAAATTTTAAAAAAGTTACCTCTAAATCCTTAATAAAAGAGATAGAAACAGCATCTAAATGAGGAAGCGAATTGCCCAATTCACCTTGCTCAAAGTAATTCTCATTTTTTAGAAAAACCAGCTTTGTATTTTCTTTCCAATACTTAAACCGAAACGGACCTGTTCCTACCGGATTAGATCGGAAATTAGAACCGTAGAATTCAACTGCCTCTTTTGGTACCGCGCTAAAATATTGCATGCTTAAGATGCCTAAAAAGGGAAGAAATGTTCGTTTTAAATGAATCTCTAGAGTGTACTGATCGGTTGCTAAAATATTCAACGAACCATCAGATAATCGATCCACCTCGTTCAACAACCACTTGCCCGGAGAGATTACTTCAGGATCGATTAGGCGGTTAAAGGAGTAAATAAAATCTTGAGCTACCAACTCTCTAGTAGAGTCGCTTCCGAACACTGCACTTTTGTGGAAATAGATGCCTTTTTTTAAATGAAACCGATAAGTTCTTCCACTGTCAAGCACTTCCCATGATTCTGCCAAACAAGGTTTTAAGTTTAAGTTTTCATCGGTTTGCACCAAACCATTAAACAATTGATTGACAGCAGAAATATTATCAATACTTCGTGCAAAAGCCGGATCTAGTGAGGTTATTCCATCAGAAACATTGTAGCGAAAAATAGTTTTATCGCCGTAGCGTTGGTCGGAACTACAGGAGAAGAGAATGAAGAATAGTAGAATGTAAAATAAAGAATTTGAAATATGAAATAAAGTATACGAGATAAAAGATGAAGTAATAGAAATCAAAGAAACAAGAGAAGAGAAGAAAGGTGAAAGTTTAAAGATGAAAAACAATCGCTGATTTGTGGGCTCTTTGGTCTGTGTTCTTTTCTCTTTTATCAACATAAACTCCATTCCTTTAATTTTGCTACTGCGCCTTTCTAGTTTACTATTCACTTTAAACATTCGTGTAATTCTTAACACAAGGTTAATACTAATTCAAAAACCTACAGCGAACTTCACGGTTCATTATTAACAAGAAAACTAACAGCTTATTCCACCACTTCAAATTCTTTCACCAATGTATTTCCTTCGCTATCTACCAATGTAAGTACATGATTTCCTGACGAAGGAGAAAGTTCTTTTTGATGAATTCCTTCCGTTGTTCCGAGAAATTCATCATCTAAATTCCAATAAATAATGGCATTAACATTTCGGTGCGCTACTTCTACTGCTAACTTTCCGAGTGTGCCATCCAATTCCATGGGAATAAGAATCTGTTCTGCATTTTCGGGGCTAATTAATTCCATTGGTGAGCTGTCAAACTTTTGGCAAGAGCTTTCCCAAAGAGGGAGTTTCCGATACGATGGATTTGTTTTTTGGTAATAATATTCCATTAGTGTGGGCAAAACAAAAAAGTTTTCATTTTTCATTTTTGCCACTTCATAACAGCCGCTATTAACTCGTCTAGTACCCTCTTGATTTATATGATTTACTCTTTGTGCATTTTTTATTTACACTTTTCCTAAAAAAATCTTCCTCACTTTTGTCTTCATGAAAATAATTGCATCAATCTTACTTAGCCTGCTTTTAGTTTTTGAAACTTGCGATAACCCAAAGCAAAAAGAAATTCAGTCAAGCAACTCTACTGCAAACCTTTGGGTTAAAATGTTAGTAGAAATACCCGCCGGAACTATTGAAAAATATGAATTGAATAAAGAAAATGGTGAACTTGAACAGGATTCGGTAGATGGAAAACCTCGACTGATAAAATACCTAGGTTACCCTGCCAACTACGGTATGATTCCAGAAACAATTTTGTCTAAAAGCGATGGCGGCGATGGAGACCCTCTTGATATTATTGCAATTGGTCCACCAAGTAAAATTGGCGATACAGTTGAATGCAAGGTTATCGGAATTTTAAAACTGAAAGACCGAGGTGAGCATGATGACAAATTAATTGCAATTTCCAAAAACAGCACGCTCGAGGATGTTAATTCTTTAGCGGATTTGCAACTAAAATATCCCGGAATTAGCGAAATTATTGAGATTTGGTTTACCAATTACAAAGGCCAAGGAAAAATGATTAGCCAAGGCTATCGAGAGAAAAACGAAGCAATAGAGTTGTACTTGACGTCTAAAAACTCCTATAAAGGCTTATAAAAAAGGGCATTAAAACCATTCATTAATATTCCCTAAACTATTACTTAATAATACTAAATTTGTCCACCTAAATTTTTTATGGATGGAAAATAAGTGGAATCTCTTTGAGAAATTTTTAATTACTGAGAACAGCAGTATTTCCTTAATTGACTTTTTAATTAGTTCAGCCATAATCATTGTGCTGTGCTGGATTCTTGGACTAACTTACCAAAAAGTTGCAAAAAGCATTTCCAACAGAA
>CAJQLW010000025.1 GCA_905479325.1 uncultured Flavobacteriales bacterium | reverse complement strand
ATTTGACAATTTCATTGGAAACTTAGTCGCAGGATTAACAGCATACTCGTTCTTAGATTCAAAACCGTCTGTAAAAATTCAACGTTTGTTGCCAGGATTGAAAGTCGCTTAGGTCGAACTCACGTTAACGTAAAACTTCTTTTTGGTTTACCAATTTCTCTAGCTCTTTACGGTAGCTATTTTTCTGATTCGTTTCGATGGTTAAGGAGAACAACTGAGCTAGTGACTGAGTAAACTTTTGGTCAGCAACAGACCATTTTCGAGAGCTTTCAACGGACTCAAAGCAGATTACGCCAATCATTTCGCCTTCTGAACGAATAGTTACGTCAATCATCGACTTAATCCCATTAGGAATGATATATCCCTGAATTAATTCGGCGTTCATTTCAGATGCTACTGCATCACTTGAGACTATAATTTTATTTTTTGTGAGATAATTGAAATAGTTGGGTAAATCATTTCGACTTAAGCTATTTTCAATACTAAAAGTTTCTGTTTCGCGATCAAAAGCGTTAATGGAGTTTAAGATGGCCTGCTCTTTATAAAACAACCATGCGTTGGACCTTCGGCAGCCTAGGGTAATTGCTGCAATTTGAAGCAACTCTTTCGAAAAATTCGTGATATCTCCTTGACGCAAATATTTGCTCTTAGATAGTTCTTCTATTACGTCAATATATCTCACTGGGGAAAGATAGTCCATTTTAGAACAATTTGCAATAGACAATAAGCGGTTTGAAACTTAACGCAAAGTCTTTGGAGGTCTGTAAACGAAAAAACCCACTTGATGTCTGGGTAGACAATCAAATGGGTTCCTCTCATATAAATAAACTACTCTTCTCTACTTTGCAATATTTACCGATCGTTTCTCTCGAATAACAGTCACCTTCACCTGACCCGGGTAAGTCATGTCTGATTGAATCTTAGTAGCAATATCAAAAGAGATTTTATCTGCTTCCATGTCGCTAATCTTTTCAGATTCTACAATTACTCTTAACTCTCTTCCGGCTTGAATTGCATAGGCTTTCTCTACACCTTGGTGCGACATGCCTAATGTTTCCAACTCTTTAATACGGTTGATGTAAGATTCTACAATCTCTCTTCTTGCTCCTGGTCGTGCACCAGAAATAGAATCACAAATTTGTACAATTGGTGAAATTAAATAGGCCATCTCAATCTCATCGTGATGGGCTCCAATTGCGTTGCAAACCTCAGGCTTCTCTTTGTACTTTTCAGCCAATTTCATACCCAACAATGCGTGTGGTAATTCGGGTTCATCGTCTGGCACTTTTCCAATATCGTGCAACAGTCCTGCTCTCTTCGCCATTTTCACGTTCAAGCCTAACTCTGCTGCCATCGTGGCACAAAGGTTAGCCACTTCTCTACTGTGTTGCAGTAAGTTTTGTCCGTAAGACGAACGATATTTCATTCTACCCACCATTCTTAACAATTCAGGGTGTAATCCGTGAATTCCTAAATCAATACAGGTTTTCTTTCCAATATCAATAATTTCATCTTCCAATGATTTCTTGGTTTTCCTAACCACCTCTTCAATTCTTGCGGGGTGAATTCTGCCATCAGAAACCAGTTGGTGTAAGGCCAATCGAGCTGTTTCTCTTCTTACAGGGTCAAAGCAAGAAAGGATAATTGCCTCTGGTGTATCATCTACCACTACCTCAACTCCCGTTGCTGCTTCTAAGGCTCTAATGTTTCTTCCCTCACGACCAATGATTCGGCCTTTCATATCGTCTGACTCAATGTTAAAAATTGAAACAGAGTTCTCAATGGCTTGCTCTGTTGCAACTCGCTGAATGGACTGAATAACAATTTTTCGAGCTTCTTTATTGGCGTTGATCTTAGCTTCGTCAACGGTGTCTTTAATATATGCCATTGCATCCGTTTTCGCCTCTTCCCTTAATACCTCAACCAATTGAGCCTTGGCTTCATCTGCTGATAGTCCTGCTGTTTGCTCTAGCATTTCTACCTGCTTTCTGTGGTTTTTATCCAATTCAGCTTGCTTGCTTTCTACCACTTCAAGTTTTTTATCTAAACTGCCTTTAAGTGCCTTTAAGTCCTTGTCTTTCTTATTGGTTTCGTGCAGTTTATTGTTCAGTGAAGTTTCTTTTTGCTTCACTCTGTTCTCTGCTTCTACAATTCTACGCTCTCTGCTTGCAATTACCTTTTCATGCTCCTCCTTTAAGCTTAAGAACTTTTCTTTTGCTTGTAGAATTTTGTCTTTTTTAATTACCTCAGCTTCGGCCTTTGCTTCTTCAATAATGGCGTCTGCCTTCTTTTCATTGCTCTTTTTTATCATGGCTACAGCAACTCCAACCCCTGCGGCCGCTCCTACTAGTAGTCCAATGATAATACTTACGATATCCATAGTTTTAATTTAATTGTATAAAAAAACCCGCACAATTTGTCATTCTGAGTAAACCCCTAAAATAAGGATTAGGGTTTTCCGGATAAATCAAACTTCCAACGTCTTCCAAGAAACTTGGAAAATCCTCCCAATAAATTGGGGCTAATTAAAGGCCTGTTTTCTTCACGACTAAGTAAAACCCATTGTAATTAAAACGTTGAGTTTACCAAACGATAACAAACTGTACGGGCAGGTTTTTAATGCCGATCAAGTCGACAGATTTCTGCTTTTATTTAAAGAACTTCCGATACTAAATCGTTCAACACTTTCAATTGGCTGCTTAAACCCTTATCTATGGTTGTGCTTTTATCATTCAGCTCTAAAGCTTGAGTTGCATATTGCAAAGCTACCATGGCTAACAAATCTTGTTTGTCTTTCACTGCATAGTTTTGCTCATAATCTCTAACCATTTCTTCAATGGCTTTCACTGCTTTTCGAATGTTCTCTTCTTCGCTCTGCTGAACGGTTAAAGGGTACATTCTCCCTGCGATATTCACTTTTATAGATAGATCCTTCACGGATAATTTATTGATTTAATTGAGCGATACATTTATCTACTTCCCGCACTATTTCGTTGATTTTGAATTTAATTTCACGAGAACTGCCCTCTGTTGTACCTCCTGCTATTCGTAAAATCTTGTTCTTCTCAATCAACTCTTCTATCTCTTTCTCTTGTTGAATCGACTTCTGTTTCAATTCTTCAAAAGCTTTTTTCGTTTCATTTAACGCTTCATCAGTTGATTTATTTTTCTGAATTAACTGTCGAACATTACGCTCTAAGCTCATAAAATCTTCAGAAAAACTACCCATACTTCTTGCTAAATTTCTACTTAAAAAGTCCTCCAACAAAGCTAATACTTTTTTCAAGGAACTGTATAACTTCTTGTACACTTTTCCATTTTTATTTCCACAGCCTATTATCTTTGCTTTTTTGGCTCAAACCTTGTACAAATTTCCTTTATGATTCGGATTTTTCTATTTTTTACACTTATTTTCAGCACACTAACTAGCTTCTCACAAGAAGCAATGAAAGACTACTTTAGATCACCTTTAGACATTCCCTTATACTTGTCAGGTAATTTTGGAGAATTGCGTTCAAATCATTTTCATGCTGGTTTAGACATTAAAACGCAAGGTGTAGAAGGACAAAAAGTGTATGCAATAGCTGACGGATACGTGAGCAGAATAAAGGTATCTCCTTACGGATACGGCAACGCGCTATACATTACTCACCCCAACGGGTTCACTTCTGTATACGGTCATTTGCAGAAATACAACGAGGCGATCACTAAAATGGTGAAAGACTATCAATACAAAAAAGAGGACTTCGAAGTGGAGCTGTTCCTTACTCCATTTTCTGTTCAAGTTAAAAAAGGAGACCTTGTCGCATACACGGGTAATTCCGGTGGTTCTGGCGGACCTCACTTACATTTTGAAATCCGAAAAACAGCCAACGAACACCCTATGAATCCGTTGTTTTTTGGTTTTGATATTAAAGACAATGTAAAACCAGATATTTACGCAATTACCATTTACCCGTTGAACGATACTAGTTATGTAAATGGCAGCACCAAGG
The DNA here is from genome assembly GCA_905479325.1 of uncultured Flavobacteriales bacterium. GTDB lineage: Bacteria > Bacteroidota > Bacteroidia > Flavobacteriales_E > Vicingaceae > NORP294. Next base: position 33,885 of record CAJQLW010000025.1, on the reverse strand, counting down.
CTCGACGATTTATTTGCAGAGGTTCAAATGGACAATATAGCGTTCCGCTTAAAAGCCCCATAAAAGTGCAAGGTGTAATTGGGTTTGGTATTGAAACAGTAGATCGAATGAGTGGCACTTCGAATAGTTATGGGCTTCATAACATTCAACTAGCACATAACAACGAACTAATTTTTGAACAGCAAATTGATGAATTCGCTTTTCACGAAGGAAGGTACATCAATTCGCACGTTGATTTTGAAACCTACCTAAAATCACGACAAAGAGTACAGAAAAGCTTTGTACAAGAAGGGAACAAACTAAGAATTTACAAAAAGAAAAATGGACAAATTTCTTGTTCTGACGAAAAAGAGCATGCTTTAACGTACACAGTCAGCGATATAAATGGAAATAGCTCATCGGTGTCGTTTAGCGTTCAAAGTGTAAACTTTAACATTCAAGAAAACCTTACTTCGAAAGATGAAAAAGACATCACCTTTATGCCTTTTCGACAAAAAAACACCTTACTGCGTCCGAATTTGCTGTTAAGCATTCCAAAAGGTGTGCTTTACGAAGACATTTATTTCAAATACGAGGAGACGGAAGGAACTTCAAAAACGGTGAGTCCTATTTATTGGTTGCACACCCACTATGTGCCGCTGCATGCTAAAATGACGGTTGCCATAAAAGCGAAAGGATTAAGTCAACAGCAACGAGAAAAGGCCCTAATTGTTAGTACAACTGACCAACGATCTTGGTGCGCCGAAGGTGGAACGTGGAATGGTGACAACATTTCTGTTAGAACTAGAAGTTTTGGTGGTTATGCAATTGCAGTTGATACCATTGCCCCTAGAATAACTCCCATAAACATTTATAACAAAGCGAACATGGCCGGCAAATGGTCGATTACGGTAAAAATTACTGACAACCTTGCCGGCATTGGAAACTACCGAGGAACAATTGACGGCAAATGGGTTTTGATGGAATATGACGCCAAAAACGACAAACTGAGCTACTATTTTGATGAAAACGTTACAAAAGGTGACCATACTTTCAGACTCGTTGTGACGGATGAAGTGGGAAATAAAGCTACTTATGAAGCGGACTTTGTTCGTTAACAAATTTTACATTGTCATTTGGTTGGCAGCACTTATCTTTGAAGCAATGAAAAAAATATTGTTTTTCTTAATCGGTCTTTTTACCATAGGCCTAACTTTTGCGCAAGAGTCAGGCTCAACCGAACAAGAAAAGAACAACCTAATTCAATTCTCGGGTGTAGTGGTAACCATGGATAGTTTATCGCCTGTTCCGTTTACCAATATCATTATTAAGAACACTTCAAGAGGAACAGTTTCTGACTACTATGGCTACTTCAGTTTTGTTGCACAGCCACTAGATACCTTAGTTTTTTCTTCAATTGGTTTTAAAGACTCTGAGTTTATTGTTCCTGATGATTTAGAAGGAAACCGCTATTCTCTTATTCATAGCATGCTACAAGATACCGTTGAATTAGATGAAATAGAGATTTTTCCTTGGCCTACACCCGCTCAATTTAAAGAAGCGTTTCTAGCATTGGAGTTACCAGATGACGACATTGAGGTGATGCGCAAAAACTTAAGTGCTGATTTATTGGCTGAAAAAGCAGCGGCAATGCCCATGAATGGAAGTTTAAACTTTAAGTGGGAAAATCAACAACGAGCCAATCAATTGTACTTTGCCGGCCAATACCGACCAAATAATTTGCTAAACCCGATTGCTTGGGCGCAATTTATTCAAGCACTTAAGAGGGGAGATTTTAAAAAGAAAGACTGAAAGTTAATTACTAATTTATTAATAAATAATTTTAAGATTATTTTCAACTACCTTATATATCCTACTATCAAGAACATCCAAGATAAGTCTAAAAATTAAAAATTGCTTTCGACAAAGCTTAATAATTAGTAATTAGTCATTAGTAATTATCAATTAGTTCACAACATTCCTCATTCGTAATTCTACCTTCATAATTATTACTTTTATTGTCTTAATCTGCAGCCCTTGCTAAAAAAGATCAAATCGTGCTTGAAAAATTCACTCCTAGTATTAGGAGGCTTTAGCGTTGTATTTATTGCCTTATCGTTTACTAGCATACCGTATTGGGCATACTATGGCTTAGCAGCAACAGACGACCAATTAGAAGTTGCACCCGGAACTATTGTTATTATGGGTGGTGATGGAATGCCTTCTCCGTCAGGGTTAATGCGCTTGTATAATGGAATAGAAAAAGCAATTGAACACCCAAAATCGAAAATAATTATTGCGCTGCCCTACAATGAATTTGATAGTACTTATCAGCTGAGCCTTATGGCTTCAGAATTGGTTCAAAAAGGAATCGACACCAACAGAATTGTGTTTGCTCCAAATGGTTTTAACACGCGTAGTCAAGCTCTTGAAATAAAGGAATTGGCCGACACCCTAGCACCGATGCTCATTGTGAGTTCACCTGAACACATGTATCGTAGCATTCACAGTTTTAGAAAAGTAGGCTTTAAAACTGTAGGTGGTTCTCCGTCTTTCGAAAAACCGAGTGATGAAGAGAAATTAAAAGATGAAACCGATAAGGACGAAACGAAGGTTAGGAACCTCGCATTGCGTTACAACATGTGGAGTTACATGCAGTATGAAATTATAGTAATGCGAGAATACACCGCTATTGCTTATTACAGGGTGAAAGGTTGGATTTAAGTAGAATTTTGAATAGGTGAATATGTCAATTGATCAATCACTGAATCGTTGAATAAGTGAATTTGATAATTACCAATTAATAATCAGTTTAAAGTTAAGCGGTCGTTTCTTCTTTAACATAAAACCTTTTCGCATTCGCAGAATTCGCTCCCAGAGTAATCCGATGAACATCAAATTGCTCCGAAGAATTGGATCCCTGAGTGATTCGATGAACATCGGATTGTATCGAAGGGCACAATTCTTCAATTCTCATTCCTCACCTGCCTGCCGCAGGCACGGCTCCAAATTCCAAATTCTTCACTCCACATTCAAAACTGTAACTTTTTTTCAAACTGATTCGTTACATTGCCAACCTGAAAAATGAATAGACTTTTTACCTCCTTATTTATTTTGTTTTCGCTTGCCACAGCAGCTCAAGACTGCGAGTTGAGCGGCATCATCACAAACCCTGAAGGTGAACCAATTCCATTTGCGAGCATTTATATTTCGTCAATTGCTAAAGGCAGCATGGCCAATGTAGATGGAGAGTTTTCGATTACTGTGCCCTGTAACACTTACGTGCTTCAAATTCAAAGTTTAGGATTTGAAAAAAAAGCACTTAAAATAGACCTAAGCCAAAGCAAAGAGTTGCCCATTACGCTAAAAACAATTTCATATGCCGTAGGTGAGGTTGAAGTTGATGCTTCTCAAGAAGATATTGCTTACAGCTACATTCGTAAGGCAACAGCCATGGCTGAATATTATAAAAAGCAGATTACTGCCTACGAGTGTGAATTATACATTCGCAGTTTTTACGACCCTGAAAAAATTCCTTGGCTAGCCAAAAAATTAATTCCCGAGGAAGATTTAGCCAAAATGGCGACCGGAAACATTTCAGAAACCTTGTTAGAATATTCCTTTAAACGACCCAATACGGTTAATCAGAAAATATTAGCAGCAAAGTCGGGAATACTTGACTCACTCAAAGACGGTGCCCAATACATTAACCTTAATTTTTACAACTTAGGCGGTGCAGGAATCATTAATCCCCTTAGCAGAAACGCCTTTGCTGTGTATGAATTTGAACACGTGAGCACATATTACGAGGACGGCAAAGCGGTGCATAAAATAAAAATTATTCCACGGCGAATTGGAAACGACCTAATGAGGGGTTTCATTTACATTAACGATAAGGTTTGGAACATTCACAACGTTGACATTGAATTTGAACAACCACTTGCAAAATTAAAATACCAGCAACTTTACACAGAAATAAGACCAAATGTATGGATGCCCATTAACCACAAAATAACGGCCAATGTTGAAATATTAGGATACGCAGTTGAAGTAAAATACTTAGCAACACTTAGTAAGCTAAAAGTTACCACCGACTCAAAAGTGGATGAAGAAATTCTAAACAGCTTACAATTGGCTCCCGAAGAAGTTGAATTTGACGGAAATATACCTGCTGAGAAAAAAATAAAACTAGATAAACTAGATGGTAAAATTGAGGAAATCATTACCAAAGAACGCATTACAAAAGGAGAGTCATTAAAACTAATGCGACTGATTAAACAAAAAGAAAGGCAATTGGAAGAGGAAAACGACTCCATAAATGAATTGGAAATAACCTCCAACAAAACAGTCACCTTTGCCGATAGTGTGTTTTCTCAAAATGATTCGATTTGGCAAAAAACGAGGTCAATTCCGCTGTCAGAACAAGAAAAAACAATTTACGTAGAACGAGACTCATTAGAAAAAGTTAGCAGCGGAGACACTGCAGTTGCAAAAAAAAGAAGCTTTTTGGGTCATCTACTTTTTTACGACACGCCAAAATTTTCTGAAAACAAAAAGCTGCGATTTACACCTTTTGGATTGCTAAGCAAAGCAACAGGAGAGTTTAATACTGTAAATGGCGTTACTGCCTACAAATATCTTTTTCAATTAGAATGGAAGGACAAAGAAGGTAAATACGTTAACTTTTTGCCTACTGCTGGTTATGCCTTTGCCAGAGATCGCTTTTTAGGAAATGTTGAATTAATTGCACAATACAATGGTAAAAAGCGGGCGGGATTTTTTGCAACTGCCGGAAGAATGACCGACGATTACAACCGAGATGAGCCGATGCCACTTTTAGCAAACACCATTTCATCTTTGTTTTATACGCAAAATTTTAAGAAGTTTTACGAAGCTGACTTTTTCAAAATTGGTCATCAGTTTGACCTACTAAATGGATTGCAACTTGTTACCAGGTTAGATTTTGAAGACAGAACAGCGCAAGTCAACAACAGCAACTTCACACTAACAGATTGGTGGAATTTTGAATACACCACAAACACTCCTGCAAATCAAGCAGTACTGAACAACACCAACCTTTTAAACAATCACCAGTCCTTGAGTTTAGATGTGCTTGTTAATTACACCCCAAAACAATTTTATAGAATCAAGGATGGAACAAAAGAAGTACTTCAATCGAAATACCCAACGTTTACGGCCAACTATCGCCAAGGGTTGGAAGATGTGCTTGGAAGCGATGCCAACTACCAATTTATTTCATTTGCCATACAACAGACCGTTCCGGTAAGGTTAATCGATAAATTTAGCTACCACGTAGAAGCTGGAACTTTTTTAGCGAACTCCTCTACCCTTTTTGCCGATTATAAAAACTTTAACGGACAACCCAACATCTTCTTAAGCAACGATTTGGTAAACAGTTTTAAATTAATGGATTTGTACCGTTTCAATACCAACAATCGCTATGCTGAAGCACACGTTAAAATTGAAGACAACAGAATTTTGTTGAAACGAATTCCGTATTTCGCTCGAAAAGGAATTAGCGAAGTGCTAAATTTCAATTACCTAATTACCGAGCAAAACATTAATTATACAGAAGTTGGGTATTCAGTAGATCGCATATTTTTTGGATTTAAATTGGGCGTTTATGCTGCTTTTGAAGACAATGAATTTGCTGCTTGGAATGTAAGGATTGGTTTAGGTGGATTTTTTAATCAATAATTAACTCCTAAAATCTAACCCTGCATTCTGAAGGAATCCCTCTAAGTTGGCTGAACTCACAATTGCTCCTTTTGTTTGATTGTGCTGCGGATTGATTGAAAAATTTCGCGCTGTGGTGAAATCCGCTTTTTCTAATTTCGAATTGTAAAAAGTAGCATTGAGCAAATCGCAGGCCTCAAACTGAACACCTTTCAAATTGGAGTTTGTAAAATCTACTCCCGCAAGTTTGCACGATTGAAAAACAGTGTTCTCCATGCTCACATTTTCGAATGAACTACTTTCTAAATTGCAATCCTGAAACCGAACTTCAAATAAAAAGGGTTTCACCGTTTCAAAAAATAGGCCTAACATTTTGCAGCGTGTAAACGTAATGTTTTGCAACATGCTTCCCGTTAAACTCACCATGCTTAAATCGCAGTCTACAAACTCACAATCAACAAATTTTGCCTCCGAAAATGTGAATTTGGTAAAATCTATTGAGTTAAAAACACACAACTCATAGTGGGCTATTTCAAAGGTAGTCGACTTGAAGTCTGCTGCTGTAAAAGTTTGTTCCTCGATTAGTTTCATGGCCTAAAATTACCATTTCTACAAAGTACTACTTTACGCGTTTCAAAAATTCAACTTGAATTGAATCAATGGTTACACTCCCCTCACGGTCGAGAAATGTTAACTCGTTCTCTTTTATCAACAGCTGTTTTCCAACTACATCGGGCTCAAAATCGGTATAGCTTAAAAGCACTGTATGAGAATTTAATTGATAGGTGCCAGAATAACTTCTAGCCTTCAGTATTCCTGCATTTGTAAACACAAAAGAACGGTCTGCATACAGCTGAACAAACAACCTGCTGGATGGTTTTTCCCTGCTCGCAGCAAGCACCAACTACTTTTCTAGTTGGCTACCATTATTTGCATTTGGAGAACAGGCAAACAGCAGCACAAAGAGGCTCAGTGAAAAAAAGAATTGTTTGGTGTTAACCATATGATTATACAAATAAGTAAAGTGCCAAACCAACTAGAACGCTTACCTTGAGCCATTTTATCCAAACCAGCACTTTTAAAATACTCAATGGTTTTCGCATTTGATGCGCCAACAGAGCAAAACTGCTAAATGTAATAAAGCCTATTACCATAAAAGCTGCTCCCATTAGTACCATTTGCACTGTTACATTCCCTTGTTCTGGACGAACAAACTGAGGTAAAAACGCAATGAAAAACAGAGACACTTTAGGATTTAACACATTCATGATGAATCCTGTTCGAAACAGCTTAAAAGCTCCAATGCTTTTGCTCTCTTTTACCTCAAACTGTTCTACCTTTTCTTTTGCCGACAAATAAGCCAAGTACAACAAGTAAGCTGCTCCCGCATACTGAATAATGCTAAACGCCAATTCCGACTGCTGTAAAATCAATGAAACTCCGGTTGCTGCAGCGAGCGTGTGAACGAGCACCCCAGAATTTAATCCAAAAGCGATTAAAATTCCATTCTTTGCTCCCTTAGCGATACTTTCCGTTAGCACAAAAATATTATCAGGTCCGGGCATAATTGCCATTAAAAAAGAAGCCAAACAAAACGAAAGAAAAACAGATAATTCCACAGTACAACTAAAACACGAAAATTACCAATCTAGCCATTATTTTGGTGCTTTTATTCTAAAGCGGTTGGTCATTTCAACGTATGAATTGCCAAGTACTTCTTGCCCATCAATGGTTCCGGTAGCCTTGCACATGCCTTCCCAATAGTAAAACTTTGTCATTGGTCCAAAGTCTAGCTCAAGTTCTTGGTTGGGAAATAGGGTTTTTAAATTCGTTTGCAGATTCAATTCCTCCACCTCTATTTCCCATTCCACAGGATATTTGGCTTCAGAATCTGCACTCACCCAATAATTTGTTTCCGTTATATTGATTTGATGGTGGTCTAAAAACACAGACTGATTCGTTGAATCAGTATACGTTCCACCAAAAATAACCGTGCTGTCTTTCAAACTGTACAGTCGGTAAAGCATTAACTCCGATTGTGTTTCTTCGAATTGTATGGCAAACCAATCCCAAGCTACTTTTCGATCAAACACACCGCTGCAATTCCATTGCCGATCGTACCACAAATCTCCTGCAACAATGAATTGCTCGCCATTCAGGTTTATTTCTCCTTTCGTTTTTAACCTCGGATAGCTGTAATAACCTGCCTTGGCTATGTTTCCGTAATTCTCATAACCTACTCCATCGTGCAGTACAACGTCCTTTTCCGCTCGGGTATTTAGCGCCATTGAAATTGAATCTGCCGAAAAATGAGCCCCAATTTGATACACCCCATTTTGACCTTTTAAGCTAGAATTAAACTGCTTTTTCGACCAATTGAAGTTCAACGGAAGGTCCATAAACTCTCGTTTCTTTTTCGGAAAAAATTGATGATTGTAGTAAAAAGCTTCATTTTCTGGGTCGCTCACGGCCATGTTCACCATCCAACCGCCTTTTACATTAGTTGGGTTAAAATGAAACACAACATATTCTACTCCAAGAGTTTTCCCTTTGCTCTCATCTTTTAAATGGCCTGTAAAATACCACCATTCAAGTGAGTTTTTAAAGTGCGGAGCTTCATCTTTCGGCAAAGTTGCCTTTTCTTCAAATACATCTTTTTTGCTGTAAGGAATTTTGCATGAGAACACTCCCACGGCGAGAAAAAATAAAAACAAATGCGTTTTCATACCCTAACGAACAAGAAAAAGGCGGAAAGGTTGCCCTAAAACAGTGCTATTTTCGTTATTTTTGCCGCCCCAAAAACTATGTCATGATAGAAACTCAAAACGTCTCCCTTCAATACGGTAAAAGAATTTTATTCGACGATGTAAACATCAAATTTACAGGCGATAACTGCTACGGTATTATTGGTGCGAACGGAGCAGGAAAGTCTACCTTCTTGAAAATTTTGTCGGGTGAAATTGATCCCAATTCAGGACAAGTACTCATTGAGCCAGGCAAAAGAATGGCGGTATTAAGCCAAAACCATTATGCTTTTGATGAGTTTAACATTTTGGATACCGTGATTATGGGCCACAAGAGACTGTGGGAAATCATGAAAGAAAAAGATGCAATTTATGCGAAAGTAGATTTTAGCGAGGCAGATGGTATAAAAGCATCTGAATTGGAAGCTGAGTTTGCTGAAATGGACGGTTGGAACGCAGAATCTGACGCTGCAGCTTTATTAAGTGGATTGGGAATCGAGGAATCGCTACACTATTCTCCGATGAAGGAAATTAGCGGTAATCAGAAAGTAAGAATATTATTGGCCCAAGCCTTATTTGGTAATCCTGATATTCTAATTTTAGATGAGCCAACCAACGATTTAGATACAAAAACCATTACTTGGTTAGAAGACTTTTTACTTGGCTTTAGAAATACCGTGATTGTGGTTTCGCATGATCGTCACTTTTTAGATACCATTTGTACCAACATTGTCGACATTGACTTTAGTAAATTGACCACCTATTCAGGAAACTATTCATTCTGGTACGAATCTTCTCAATTGGCGTTGAAACAAAAACAAAACGCCAACAAAAAGGCAGAAACCAGAAAAAAGGAATTGCAAGAGTTTGTGCAACGATTTAGCGCCAATGCTTCTAAATCGAAACAAGCTACGAGCAGAAAGAAGTTGTTGGACAAAATCAATTTGGATGATATCAAAGCTTCCTCTAGACGATACCCAGGAATTATTTGGACACAAGGAAGAGAAGCAGGAAACCAGTTGTTGAACGTTGACAATTTGAGCTACAAAGACAACGAAGGAAATTACCTGTTTAAAGATGTGAGCTTTGTAGTAAATAAAGGCGATAAAATTTCCTTTTTAGGAGAATCTAGAGCGATTACAGCTTTATTTGAAATTTTAAACGGCAACTTAAAACCTGCTAGCGGAGAATTTGAATTAGGACAAACCATCACCACCTCATACCTGCCCTCTGACAATACACAGTACTTTCAAAGCTCAGAAAACTTGGTAGATTGGTTGAGAAACTATACAGATGGTGAAAAAGACGAAGTTTACATTAGAGGCTTTTTAGGTAAAATGCTCTTTTCAGGCGAAGAAGTAATGAAGAAGTGTTCTGTGTTATCTGGGGGAGAAAAAATGCGTTGTATGCTCTCTAAAATGATGCAAGGCGAAGCCAACCTAATGATGTTTGATGAACCGACCAATCACTTAGATTTGGAATCAATTACAGCTCTAAACGACTCGTTGATTGACTTTAAGGGAACGATTCTTTTTACGTCTCATGATCATACTTTTACGCAAACCACTGCTACTCGTTTAATAGAACTTGGACCAAATGGCATGTTAGACAAAGTAATGAGCTACGACGATTACTTAGCCGAAGATAAGATTATGGCGCAGAAAGAAGCGATACAGTAGTATTAATTTTTAGTGGATTAATTTTTAATTACGAATTTGTTAATTCTCGTCTAGTCTTCGATACAATTTGGTTACCTCCCTTCACTCAGCTACAAAATCACTCAGCCTGACAAGCATTTGGGATACCACACCTGCCTGCCGCAGGCACGGTTCTACATTCCTCACTCTTAACTCTTTATTCTCACTATTAATAAGCTGTTGAAAAAGCAAGTATAAATTAGTATTTGAATTTCAAGCTGTTGTTTATATTTATTCGCTTACAATTCCCCCCATTCAATAAGGGAAACTGATACGATGCCTTTTTATGGTTGAAGGTAATGTTTAAAATATCAACACATGACAAAAAAAGGAGTCAAGGTAACAGCCAAGTTTAAATCACAAACTGCAAAGGCTATATCAGCAATAGTTTTATTTATTCTAACCTATTTATTGTTGTTGATTTTTGCAATTGGACTAACCGTTATTTGTGTTTACGCCGGAATAGCCCTGATAGCTTTAAAACCAACATTTATAACAATTGCCTTGGGAATTGGATTGGCCAGTTTAGGAATACTTGTTTTATTTTTCTTGGTCAAATTCATTTTCAAATCACATAAAATCGACCGCTCGCACCTTATTGAAATTCGTAAAGAAGATGAACCAAAACTCTTTAGCCTAATAGATGAAATTGTCACTAATGTAGGGACAAACTTTCCAAAAAAGGTTTACCTATCCTCAGATGTTAATGCTGCAGTATTTTATAATTCAAACATTTGGAGTATGTTTTTCCCAATTAAAAAGAACCTCCAAATTGGTTTAGGGCTTATAAACACAGTTACCAAATCAGAACTCACTGCAATTTTGAGTCATGAATTTGGTCATTTTTCGCAAAAAACCATGAAAGTAGGAAGTTATGTATACAACGTGAATCAGGTCATTTTCAACTTGGTCTCTGATGATGATTCATACAACTACTTCATTCAAAAATTTGGAAATTCAAGTGGTTACTTTACAATTTTTGTAGTTGTTGCTGTAAAAATTATTGAAGCCATTAAAATGGTTCTGAAGCAGATGTACAGTTTAGTAAATAAACCCTACATGGGGTTATCAAGAGAAATGGAATTTCATGCAGACGAGATCGCAGCAACGGTAACTGGATATGAGCCGTTACAAAACTCACTACTAAGAATGTCATTAGCCGATCATTCATTTTCCAGTGTTCTATCGTTTTACAATAAAAAAGTTTCGGAAAATAAAAAAGCGGAAAATATTTTTAAGGATCAACTGTATGTAACAAACTTCCTCGCTCGTGAGAATCAAATAGAAATTTTAAATAATTTGCCTCAAGTATCCTTAAACGCACTAAATCAATTCAACAAATCGAAATTAGTTGTTAAAGATCAGTGGGCTTCTCACCCCAGTACAGAAGATAGAATTGTAAGATTAGAACAAACCGGATTAAAATCAACGAACATCAATTATGAAAGTGAAAATAGTTTATTTACTGACATAATAAAAACTCAAAAAGAGTTCACCGACAAGCTATTTGAAGATATAGTTTACGAAAATGTACCCTCAAACATTACTTGCGAATCATTTCAAAACGAGTATTAAAGTGAGTTTCTTCAAAACACATTTCCTAAGGTGTACAACGGTTATTATGACAATAAAAACCCGTTATTTTTTGACACCCAAGATGTTCAAAACAGTGTTTTGGACATCAACCAAGAAGATTTGTTTTCCAATGATAAATTAGAATTAGTTTATTCAGCGTTGTCCTTACAGGGCGACATAGAATCAATAAAGCAAATAGCAGAAAAAAACGTAGATGTTAAAACATTTGACTATGATGGCATTAAATATAAGAAGGCCGATTGTAGAGAGCTTGTTCGTGAACTCGAAATAAAGTTAACAGAACTTAACGAACATATAAAATTAAATGATAAACAGATTTTTCAGTTTTTTCAAGCCATTGAAATTAAAACGAAAAGCAATCCTATGTTACCAAATTTGTATGAAAATTTTTTCAAACTTGACAAAGCTTTTGACTCTATGTATGATTTATACGTAAAACTCACTAACGAATTGCAATTTGTTAATTATACAACACCTATTGAGCAAATACGGGCTAACTTTAGGAATGTTCTAAGGTTAGAAGTTGATTTAAAACAAGAAATTAAACACTTACTTGAGAATACGGCTTATCAAGAGCTGATAACGGAAGAAATGAAAACTAATTTTGAATTGTACCTTCCAGAGCATTTGCAGTACTTCGGTAATGAAATGTACTTTGATAAAAATTTAGAAACACTTTTTGCAGCACTCGAAAACTATGCTTTTCTGCTTTCGCGTAATTATTTCTTAACTAAAAAGAACTTATTAACCTACAAATTTGACTTACTGAAAGATAATAATATTTCATAATGAATTGAGATCGTTAAAGTCAGCGCAGACTTGCAGTCCTTAAGAGTTAACTACAGTTGCTAATTTATTTAACAATTTCGAAATTTTTACAAATGAGCCGTTAGCACGCTTTGTTGAGCATTGAGGCAAATGCTATCTTTACTTTAAATTCTAAAGGCGTCAGAGTAGATACAAAAATGAAAAACGTCGAGCTTAAAAATATTGACCCAGATGATGTAAATGATTTACTTCTAAAAATAGAAGCATCGTTTAACATCAAATTCCAACAAAACGAACTTACTCATGCACAAATATTTGGTGAAATCTACGACCTAATTAAAGGAAAACTACAACTCGACCACACAAACGATTGCACAACACAGCAAGCTTTTTACAAATTAAGAAGTGCATTTATTTCTGTTACACAAGTTGAAAACATTAAAATAAGTCCTGAAACTTCGCTCGCAGTCCTTCTTCCAAGAAAAGTAAGACGATTAAGAATACTTTAGGATTTCGGCTCTCCGTTTTGAGACCTACTCACTTCATATCGGGTGCGTTAGCTGCACTCCTTCTAGTATCTTTCACTAGTTTGTTTTTCAATTGGCAAATTGGAATTACCGGAATAAGTCTTTCTATTTTCGGAATATGGATTGCATCTGTAACAGCAAAAGAATTTAAAGTAAGCACAGTTGCTCAGCTTGCAGAGAAAATGACAAGAGAGAACTACTTGGCGTCTAGACGGAATTCAAAAACGTATAATAAGAATGAAATTGAAAAAATAGTGCACGAATGGTTCAGCAACGATTTATATCTCAACAATCTAAATCGTGAGTCTCGATTTAATTGAAAAAGAATTTGAACTACAAAAACGTAGAATCTCTGCTTAAAAGGGCATTCCTCTTTCGCGCAGACTTGTAATCCGTGAAATACACTTTTGAGCTCCAAAACTTAAATCCACTCCAAACCGCCTCCTACTCTGATTCGGACAATCTCATTGCTTCGATAATTCAGAACAAAAAAGTCTTCCATTCTCTCAACAAATCTATCAGCAACCTTTCAGCTGCTACCTCACCAAAGTTCTAGCTTCCTCTAAGGCGTTGGCAATGCCATCGGGATTTTTACCTCCAGCTGTAGCAAAAAAGGTCTGTCCGCCGCCGCCACCTTGTATGTGCTTGCCTAAGGTTCGTACCAAGTTGCCTGCATTCCAATCTTTCTCAGCAACCAAGTTGTCGCTAATTAAAATAGAAATGGTTGGCTTACCTCCTACTTTTGAAGCCAATACCATGAATAAATTCTCCACTTCAGCTTTCAACTGAAAAGCAATGTTTTTAATGGAACCTGCATCTAACTCAACCTCTTCAATCAACACATTTACACCGTTTATAGCATTTATTTTGTTGATTAAATCGCCTTTTAAATTACCTGCTGCTTTGGCTTTGTAACTTTCAATCTCCTTTTGCAACTTGACATTTTCACTTAATAAACCTTCAACCGATTGTTTGATGTTTTTCGGGTTTTTCAGGCTTGTTTTCAATTCGTTCAGCAAGTCGTTTTGAGCATAAAACTGGCTCAGCGCCTTTTTTGAACTGATGGCTTCAATTCTTCGAATTCCTGCAGCCACAGCACTTTCGTGGGTTATTTTAAACAATCCAATTTCGCCCGTAGCACCAACGTGTGTTCCTCCGCATAACTCCACTGAATCGCCAAATTGAATCATCCGTACCATATCGCCATATTTTTCGCCAAACAAGGCCATTGCGCCTCTATCTTTCGCTTCGGCAATTGGTAAGTTGCGCTCTTCTTGCAGGGCTATGTTCGCTCTAATTTTATCGTTCACAAAATCTTCTACCATTCTAATTTCATCTGCTTCAACTTTTTGAAAGTGAGAGAAATCAAAACGTAAATAGTCGGCATTCACCAAAGAGCCTTTTTGCTCTAAGTGGGTGCCTAATATTTCTCGTAATGCTTGGTGCAGCAAGTGAGTTGATGTATGGTTTGCCTTGGTTAAGCTGCGTTTACTAGCGTTCACAACTGCAATAAACTCTTGCTCCAAGTCGGCAGGTAACTCCGCTACAAAATGAATAATGAGGTTGTTTTCCTTCTTGGTATCTACAATAGAAGTTTTCACACCTTTGGCCTCAATGTAGCCAGTATCTCCTACTTGGCCTCCTCCTTCAGGATAAAAAGGTGTTAAGTTAAAGACCAACTGATAGGCATCTTTTCCTTTTTGGCTCACCTTTCTGTAACGAGAAATCTTCACCGTTGTTTCTGTATGATCGTACCCAACAAACTCTTCTTTGTCATCTTTAAACACTTCCACCCAGTCACCTGTGTCGACTTTAGTTGCCGCTCTAGATCTTTCTTTTTGCGCTTTTAAATTCGTCTCAAACCCCTCCATGTCAACTTGCAAGCTCTGCTCTTGAGCTAACAATTGTGTTAAATCTATAGGAAAGCCAAACGTGTCGTATAACTCAAAAGCAAAATCTCCATCAATTACAGTTGGATTACTTTTTACTTTATTTTCAAACAATTGAATCCCTTTTTCAAGTGTATTTAAAAAAGAACCTTCCTCTTCTTTAATCACTTTTTCAATCAGGGTTTGTTGTGCGCTAAGCTCGGTAAATGTTCCACCTAAGGTAGCAATAAGCGGCTCTACCAATTGGTACATAAAGGGCTCTTTCAAGTCTAAAAAGCTGTAACCATAACGCACAGCTCTTCTCAAAATTCTTCTAATCACATAACCTGCCCCTGTGTTGGAAGGAAGTTGCCCGTCAGCAATAGAAAATGAAATTGCTCGAATATGGTCAACAATTACTCGAAATGCGATGTCTTTTTTGGCATCAGTTGGCGCGTATTCTTTGGCAGAAATTTTCTCTAATGCGCGAATAGACGGCATGAAAACGTCGGTATCGTAGTTTGAGGTTTTTCCTTGCACAGCCATACACAAACGCTCAAAACCCATTCCGGTATCTACGTGTTGTGCAGGAAGTTTTTGCAACGAACCATCTTTAATTCGGTTGAATTCCATAAAAACCAAGTTCCAGATTTCCACCACTTGCGGATGGTCTTCGTTCACTAAAGTTTTACCGTCAACTGCTTTGCGCTCTGCTTCGCTTCTTAAATCAATGTGTATTTCAGAGCAAGGACCACAAGGACCCGTTTCGCCCATTTCCCAGAAGTTATCTTTTTTATTGGCTTTTAAAATTCGATCGGTCGCAATAATTTTTTCCCAAGCTGAAAATGCTGCTGTATCTTCCTCTGTTCCATCTTTTTCATCGCCTTCAAATATGGTAACGTACAACCTGTCTTTTTCTAACTTCAACTCCTCCGTTAAAAACTCCCACGCCCAAGGAATCATTTCTTCTTTAAAAAAATCACCAAACGACCAGTTTCCTAACATTTCGAACATGGTATGGTGGTAAGTATCTACTCCTACTTCCTCTAAATCATTGTGTTTACCCGAAACCCTCAGGCATTTTTGAGTATCTACTACGCGTTTATACGTTGGCGTTTCATTGCCCAAAAAATAATCTTTAAACTGATTCATTCCTGCATTGGTAAACAACAAGGTAGGATCGTTTTTAATAACAATTGGAGCAGAACCAACCAACTGGTGGGCTTTGGATTCGAAAAATTTAAAAAATGCTTCTCGTATAGCTTGTGAAGTCATATCTGTTGAAAACTTTTAACAATCTGTAAGTTATATTAACATTTGAAAACCACTTTTGTAATTGCGAAAACGCTTTAAAAGCGGTACTTTCGCACAGCAATTTTCGCTGCAAACTTAACCAAATAAGGAATCAAATTGGCTCGAATAAAGTATAGATTTAACACGAAAACACTTAGCTACGAAAAAATCGAAGCAGACTGGAAACAGCGTTCGTTGAAAATTTCTACCTTTTTAGTAGCAAGCATATTTGTAGGACTAATCTTCTTTTTTATAGGTGCAAAATATTTTGATTCTCCGAAAGAGAAGCTCCTAAAACAAGAGAACAGTCAACTAAAAGCTCAGTACGATATTTTGAACATGAGAATGAGCCAAGCGGAAGAAGTTTTGGCAGATGTTCAAAAAAGGGACGACGATATTTACCGTGTAATTTTAGAAGCTGAACCAATTCCTAAAGAAATTAGAACTGCAGGGTTTGGAGGTGTAAACCGATATAAAAAATTACAAGGCCTTAAAAACTCTAACCTGATTGTAGAAAGTTCAAAAAAACTAGATCAAATTACCAAGCAACTGTACATTCAATCCAAATCTTACGATGACGTAATTGAAATGGCTATGGCGAAAGAAAAAATGATTGCTTCTATTCCTGCCATTCAACCCGTTTCCAATAAAGATTTAAAGAGAATGGCTTCTGGATATGGCATGAGAATGCACCCAATTTACAAAAGAATGAAACTGCATACGGGCATGGATTTTTCTGCTGAACGAGGAACAGAGATTTATGCTACAGGTGCAGGAAAAGTGATTCACGCCGAAATCAGCAGAAGAGGTTACGGCAACAACGTAATCATTGACCACGGATACGGTTATCAAACTCTGTATGCTCATATGAGCAGTTTTGAAGTCCGGGTTGGACAAGAAATTACAAGAGGTCAAACTATTGGTTATGTTGGCAATACAGGAACTTCAGTAGCTCCTCACTTGCATTATGAAGTGATTAAAGATGGTCAAAAAGTAAATCCAGTTAACTTCTACTTCAACGATTTAACTCCTGAAGAATACGAACGAATTATTGAATTCTCTTCTCAACAAACCCAATCATTTGATTAAAATAAGATGACTGAAAAAAGTTCAAAATTATATTATTCCATAGGCGAAGTCAGCAAGATGTTCGATGTGAACACTTCTTTAATTCGATTTTGGGAAAAGGAGTTTAGTATTCTAAAACCAAAAAAGAACGCCAAAGGAAATCGCTTGTTTACCCAAAAAGACGTAGACAATTTGCACATTATTTATAACCTTGTCAAAGAGAGAGGTTTTACCTTAGAAGGTGCAAAAAAGAAGATGAAAGAGAACAAATCTGATGTGATGAATGAAGCAGAAATGCTAAAATCTTTAAAAAAAGTAAGATCATTTTTACTCGATTTGAAAGAAGAGCTTTAATTTCAGCGCGTGATTAAAAAGCTGTCTATTATTATTCCGGCCTACAACGAGGAAAAAACCATTGTTCAGGTATTAGAAACCATTTCGAAACTCGAATTGGTGCATGGAATTGAAAAAGAAATTTTGGTAATCAATGATTCCTCGTCAGACCAAACCAAATTGTTGACGGAAAATTTTTTAAAAGCAAACCCAACATCTGGCATTCAACTTCACAACCAAGAAGTGAACCAAGGTAAGGGCGCAGCATTGCACCACGGTATTCAGCAAGCTACAGGAGATTATTTAATTCCGCAAGATGCAGATTTAGAGTTAGACCCAAAAGACATTAACAAGCTGCTAGAAAAGGTAATTCAAGAGAATTTAAAGGTGGTTTATGGATCTCGGTTTCTAGCTGCGAAAAATCCCAACAAGAATGCTTCTTACTACGCCAATAGTTTCTTAACCAAGCTATCTAACCTTTGCAACGGCTGGAAAATAACAGACATGGAAACCTGTTACAAATTAATTGATTCTAGCATTGCTAAGTCGCTTAGCTTAAAAGAAAAACGCTTTGGGTTTGAGCCAGAAATTACTGCTAAGTTGGCAAAAGTAAAAGGAATTACATACGGGGAAGTACCTGTAGAATATACTTTTAGAACTTACGAAGAAGGGAAAAAAATTGGATGGCAAGATGGAGTTAAAGCCATTTTTTGCATCCTAAAATATAGTTTCTAGTCTATCTTTAGCGGATAACTCTCTTTCAAATTAAACCACTCTTTTCCTTCAATCAATAAATCAGGAACAAAGTTAAACGTTCCTTCATGCTCTGGCAGAATTACTGTCATTAACTGAATGTGCGAATCGTGAACATCTACTTCCACTTTCGTGCGCTTTCCATCCCACACTTTCTGCCCTCCTACCTCGTCGAACCAATGGTAAGAAATGAAGATTTTCTCGTCTACCAAAGACGGAAGCGGCTCCTTATTTCCATTCACAATTTTTACTAAAAATCGCGTTGAATCGCCATGTTTTAAAGACTCTTGACTGATCAACTCTATAGCAATGTTTTTCGCAAATTCACTTGCTGGCTTTTCAAAAGTTGCCGTATTTAGTTCAACATAGTTACCGGTGTCCAATTGAAAATATTGCTCGTTTAAAAATCCAAGCGGTTCTAATTCAAACCGCCTGAATACAAATTGTTCTGGTTTCAATTTTTTGAAATTCTTCTCAAACTCTAAATCCGAACTGGTAACCAAACTTACCGTTTGCTCTTTTCCATCTAACGCTGAATAAAACAAACTCTCAATGGGGTTCGCCCAAGTTGCGTAATAAATGTTTCTGCTATCGATGCTGTATTTTGAACCGCCTAGGCTTTGAGAATAATCTACCAAGCGCTCCAATTGAGCCGTTCTAACTCGTAAAGGCTCACCGTGCTGATAAATCCAACCTAGCCTAAAAAAGCCAATAAATAACAAAAATACCATGGCAGCGGAACGGATGAACTTATTGGAAAAACCCAAAACCTCATACACATAGAAAAACACCACAATAAAAACCAACGGGTTGTACATCGATTCGTAGTACCTGGTGTATTCATTAGCGGTTTTAACTTGGTTTACAACTACAATTAAAAACAGCACACTTGCAAGAAACAAGGTCATTTCCTTCCATCGTTTTCGAGAAGCCATTACTGCCAAAGCGATTGCCATGAGTGCAAGTAAATCAAAAAAGTAATTGGTAAAAACAGCGGCTACATCTTGTAAATAAGCACCGTTTAAAAGGTTTAAAGCTGTTGCCTTCGTTTCATCGTCGACAAATTGAGAATGTCCTTTTTCATATTCAGAAAAGGTCACTATTTCAATAAAAAACCCAATCAATGTAAAAATTCCAAGGCTAAGATGAATTCGCTTTTGCCAACCATTTTGAAGAAAATGATAGGCTAGTACTAGTGCAATTAATAAGAAATTTTCTGGGTGACTCATCATGGCAAACCACTGAACCACCAACATAAAAATCAACCACTTGTCATCTTTACACTTGTTAGATTGCAGAATAGAATAAAACAAAACTGCCAACGCAGCTCCATAACAAATCTCTAACATAGGTGACCAGTACAACGACAATTGGCCAATAACGTGAACTGCAATTACAGCTGCGGCGGCCTTTTTGTCCTTTAATAAATACAAGCACACTAAAAAAACGGAATAGTAGAAAAACTCATGCCCTAGTGAACCTAAAACAAGTACCACCTTCAAAGGCAAGTGCAGCCAGGTACCTATTATCGGTAAGACTTGAGAAAGTCCTAACACTGTTCTTCCGTGTTCTACGTGAAACCACTGTGAGTTGATGGCATGAAACAGGTAGTAGGAAGCATCTGCAAACATCCTTTCTTTGTACAAAAAAATAGACATGAGCATAAGCACGAAAAAAATTCCATGCATCATTTTAGTAGCTATGCTGTCGAAAAGCTTCATCTAGTAGTAAGCTCCGGTAGAAAGGTACTTTTTTACATAGTCGTCAACACCTTGTTCTAAGGTATGAATAGGGTGAGGATAACCGGCATCTTTCAACTTAGTCATATCGGCCTCAGTAAAATACTGGTATTTATCTCGAATGTCTTCAGGCGTTGGAATAAAACTGATCTTAGGTTCTTTGTCCATGGCTTTAAAGGTTGCTTTCACCAAGTCTAAAAAGGTTCGTGCCTCTCCGGAACCCATGTTGTACAATCCGTTTGCAGGTAAATTATTGCGCATCCAAAACATCACATTGGCCAAATCCCATACGTAAACAAAGTCGCGCATCTGCTCACCATCTTTGTATTCTGGGTTGTGCGATTGAAACAGTTTCATTGCTCCAGTTTCTTTGATTTGCTTGTGCGCATGAAGGATAACTGAAGCCATCCTTCCTTTGTGGTATTCATTGGGTCCGTACACGTTGAAAAACTTTAATCCTGCCCAAAAAGGCGGTTGTTCTTTTTGCTGAAACGCCCACTTATCAAACTCATTTTTGGAACGACCATATGGATTCAACGGCTCAAGCTTATTCATGGTTGCTTCGTCGTCTTTGTATCCATACTCTCCTAAACCATACGTTGCAGCAGAAGAAGCGTAAATTAATCCAATCTGATGCTTGGCACAAATCTTCCAAATTGACTTCGTGTAATTCACATTTAACTTCTGAAGCACATCTTCATCAAATTCAGCAGTATTGGTTCTCGCACCTAAATGAAAAACAAAGGTTACTTTGTCTGCATTTTCTTTAAACCAATCAATAAATTCTTCTCGCTCTATTTGAAGAACAATTCGTTTTCCATTTAAATTTTTGTTCTTGTCTTCAAAACTAAAATCGTCAACAATTACAATATTTTCGCGGTCTTTTTTATTTAAAAAACTAACCAAATAGCTTCCTATAAATCCGGCTGCACCTGTTACTACAATCATTTTTCTACAAATATGGGTTGGGTAATTTTTTTAATTATGTTTTTCTCTATGGCCTTTTCAAATAAGGTTTCTACGGCAGTTCTGCCTTCAATCCCCAAATCAATGGAGTACTGATTTACATATAAATCGATGTGTTGCTTGGTTACTCCTTCGTCCATTTCTTGGGCGTGCATGCGAACATAATTTTTTGATGCTGACGGATGCGCCGCTGCGTATAAAATACTCCGCTTCAGCACTCGATCAACCTTTTGCTGAAGTTCAGAATCAAAACTTCTTCGAGTCACTATACCTCCTAACGGAATTAAACTGCCTGAATGCTTTTCCCAAAAATCGCCTAAATCAATGATTTTCTTTAGTCCTTTTTGAGCATAAGTAAACCTATTTTCATGAATAATTAAGCCGGCATCCACTTCTCCGCTCAGCACCATTCGCTCAATTTCTGAAAACAATACTTCTTGTTTATTTTGAGCCTGTGGATAAGCCAATGAAAGTAAAAAGTTGGCGGTAGTAAACTTACCCGGTATGGCAATTTTGGCCGAATTCACTTCTTTTTCAGTTATTTCTTTTTTGGCAATCAGCAACGGTCCAACACCACTGCCTAGTGCACTTCCTGAATTAAGTAATTGATAGTGATCTAAACAAAAAGCCATGGCGTGGTAACTCAACTTAGTTATGTCTAGCTTTTGTTGAAAGGCCTGATCATTTAATTCTACAACGTCGCCTAAAACAACTTCAAACTCCAAGCCCTCAGTTTCAATCTTGCCATGCACCATTGCATCAAAAATAAAGGTATCGTTTGGGCAGGGTGAAAATCCGAGGGTCAACTTTGACATTATAGTTTGTTAATTATGGTCGAGATTGCTTCTGCTAAATTATTCAAAGCAAGTTCAATTTTCCACGCTTCCCGATTTCGTTTTTCCACATAGTTAGAAATGGCTCTTATTTGGAGCGTTGGAATGTCCATTTGACTGCAAACATAAAAAAAGGCTGCACCTTCCATGCTTTCTACCTGCGGGTTTAAACGTTCTTTAATTCGGTGAATTGAAAAGTCGTTGCCGTGAACTTTGTTTACGGTTATAGCTCTCACCTCTTTGAACGGCAAAGCAGCTTCGTCTAATGATCTCTGCACAAAGGTAAAAGACCTCTTTAGCACACCATAATAAAACGGTGGTTCATTTTCATCGCGTAAACCGATCTCGTGGTAAGAACGCAACTCTACCCCGTCTTCTATTAATTCTTCCGAAAACTGATCTTGAATTACTTCCACCACTTCACCCAATTCAATCGTTTTATCAAAAGCACCTGCAATTCCGGCGTTAATTGCCAAATCAAAACGCTCAACCATTAACGTTCTTGTAAGCTCAAAGGTTGTAGCAATCATTCCCACTCCAGTTATTAGACTAAATATTTCATGCTCATCTAGTTCCTCATCCAATTTCTCTTGGATGGGTTTAAGTTCTGATAGTGTCGCTGCAACAAGGAGTATTTTCATTAATTCAATTATGAATTGTTGAATTACGAATCACGAATGGCTGTATAATTTCTGCAAACACCATTCGTAATTTTCTAATTAATCTTTTAACGGTATTCTTTTCAACGTTTCAAGTAGAAAACGCCAGTATTTTTGAACAGAACTAATCTGTACTTTCTCATCTGGCGAGTGCGCGCCTCTGATGTTAGGTCCAAAAGATACCATGTCTAAATTGGGGTAATTTGTTCCAATAATGCCACACTCTAACCCTGCATGACAAGCTATTACATGAGCTTTTTGGTCAAACATTTCTTCGTACAAGTCGCTCATCATGGCAACAATTTTAGAAGAAGGCTCAGGTGTCCAACCCGGATAATCAGCATCTAAAGTAACCTTAGCGTCAATTATTGAAAGTGCTGCTTTTATTGTTCTTACCTCGTCGTGCTTTTCTGAATCTACTGAACTTCTGCACAAGCATAACACTTCAGCTTTTCCTTCCTTCATGCGCACTTGCGAAAGGTTATTCGACGTTTGCACCAAACCTTCGATTGTTGGGCTCATGCGGTAAATTCCGTTTGGCGCAGCGTATACAGCGGTAATAAATTTTCTTGATGATTCTACCGAAGCGCCTTTTGATCTGTGTTCTATTGCCTCTGTTACAAAGGTTAAATTCGGATCAGTGTCCTTGTATTCAGCCAATATTTCCGCTACAAACTGATCTTTCACCTTGGTAAATGTTTCTAAATCTTTTTTTGCAACGCCAATAATCGCGTTTGATTCTCTAGGAATTGCATTTCTAAGGCCACCACCTTCAATTTCAATAATTGAAAAAACAACCTCTTCCATTAATTCGTGCATGAAACGGTTCATTAACTTATTGGCGTTTCCCAAGCCTTTGATAATGTCCATACCAGAGTGTCCTCCTGAAAGACCCTTCACAGTTAAATGAATTGTTTCAAAATTCTGATTCATCTCAATTTCATCGTAAAAAGCTTCTCCTGAAACATTCACACCTCCGGCGCAGCCAATGGTTAACTCATCGTCATCTTCCGTATCTAGGTTCAATAAAATCTCTCCTTCTAAAAAGCCTGCTTTAAGTTCAAAAGCTCCTGTCATTCCAGTTTCTTCGTCTACCGTAAAAAACCCTTCAATCTCAGGGTGAGCAATATCAGTAGATTCCAATAAAGCCATGATTGATGCCACACCAATACCATTGTCGGAACCTAAAGTAGTTCCTTCAGCCTTCACCCAGTCACAGTCAACATACATTTTAATTCCTTCAGTATCAAAATCGAAAACAGTATCATTATTTTTTTGGTGTACCATGTCCAAGTGCGACTGCAGCGTAACTTTCTTTCGGTTCTCCATGCCTGGAGTTGCTGGCTTAGTGATTAATACATTGCCACAAGCATCAGTTTTGGTTGGCAAACCTAGCTTTTTACCAAAGTCTTGCATGAACTTAATCACTCGTTCTTCCTTCTTAGAAGGACGGGGAACCGCGTTTAGATCACAAAAGTTTTTCCACATGATTTGAGGCTCTAGAGCCGCTACATTTTTCGACATAGTTTCTGTTTTTTTAACCTCTTCAAAGGTAAACCCTATGATTTAAACGAGGAAGAAAAAAGAGAAAGAAATATATTTGTGTTTTGTATTTATTTATATTTGTGTTTTATAAATATACAACTATGATAACATTCACTTCAACCCTACCCGATGAACTCTTCAAAGAACTTGGCGAAGTTGCAGCAAAGCTTTCTACACCAAAGAACAAGCTCATAGAAAAAGCACTTCGCGTATACCTAGAACAAATCAAACGCATGGAATACATCAAGTCCTACAAAAAAGCCTGCAAAGACGAAAACATGCTTTCTTTGGCCGCAGAAGGAATGGCTGAGTATTTGAAACAAATACAAGAAGATTGAAAAAAGGAGAAATTTGGTGGATTAATTTTAGTCCTACAAAAGGAAGCGAGCAAAGTGGCAGAAGGCCTGCGGTTGTAGTTAGTGGCAATTTACTGAATACGTATGCACCTGTAATTTATGTGTGTCCAATTACCACTAAAATCAAAAACTACAAGGGCGATGTTGTGCTATCGCCAAATTCAGTCAACGGATTAAATGAACCTTCAGAAGTTTTAATAATGCACTTGCGCTCTATTTCTAAAAACCGATTTGAATCGAAAATTGGCGACTTAAAACCAGAAGAATTGCAAGAGTTGAGAACAGGAATACAAGATTTATTGTTAATGGATTAAACCGCTCAATGAAATAGAGCGGTTATATTTGCAAAAAATTAAAACTAATGTCTAAAATAGTACATATTACAAGAAGGGAGCGTTTTAGTGCTGCGCATAAACTTGCTAAACCAGAATGGAGCGAAGAGAAAAATTATGAAACGTTTGGAAAGTGCTCCAATCCAAATTGGCACGGGCACAATTACGTGCTATGGGTAACTGTAAAAGGCACTCCTGAACCATCTACAGGTTTTGTTGTTGATTTGTCGGCTTTAGGCGATGTTATCAAGGATAAGGTGATTCAGCATGTAGATCACAAAAACTTGAACCTAGATGTGGAGTTTACGAAGCATTTAATGACTTCTACAGAGAATTTAGCCATTGCGATATGGGAGCAATTAGAAATTCCCGTAAAGGAGCTTGGCGCTGATCTACATTGTGTTAAGATTTCTGAAACAGAAAATAATTATGTAGAGTATTTTGGTTAAAAAAAATTAATGGCTGAAGAATTTAAAGAAGGTTACGTTCGCTCAGATGAGTATAACGATGAGAAAATTGCTAAAATAGCTTCTCATTACAGTGAAATTATCTCCAACTTAGGAGAAGACGTAAACCGAGAAGGTTTACTGAAAACACCTGAAAGAGTGGCAAAGGCAATGCAGTTTTTAACTCATGGTTACGACTTAGATCCGGCAGAAATTTTACGCGGTGCTATGTTTACAGAAGACCATAGCCAAATGGTAATTGTAAAAGATATTGAAATGTATTCTATGTGTGAGCACCACATGCTTCCATTTATGGGAAAAGCTCACATCGCTTACATTCCCAATGGTAAAATTGTTGGTCTAAGTAAAATACCACGAGTGGTGGATGCGTTTTCTAGAAGACTTCAAGTACAAGAAAGATTGACAGACCAAATTAAGTCGTGTATTCAAGATACCATGAACCCACTTGGAGTAGCAGTTGTCATTGAAGCCAAACACATGTGCATGCAAATGAGAGGAATTCAAAAACAGAACTCTGTAACTACCACTTCTGCATTTACAGGTGCATTCGAAAAGGATTCGACAAGAAAAGAATTTATTGATTTATTGTCTGCTCGACTTTCCTAAATCTGACAAAAAATCAGTTTATATTTGAAGGTATAATTTTTGGTATATCCAAAATAAACAATAACTATGATTGACTATTCAAATAACAGCAATTCGAGGGTTGAAACAGGACATGCTGCCACCCAAGATTCTACTAGAACGTTTCTTGCTAATGTTTTCACGTACATGGGGGGAGCGTTATCAATTACAGGACTATTAGCTTACTGGTTTGGAAGTACTCCAAGCCTTATGGAAAACCTCATTAGTCCAACTGGAGGAGCAACGATGCTTGGCTATATTGTCATGTTTGCTCCGCTAGCTTTCGTACTCGTGATGTCATTTGCATTTAACAAATTATCTTCGTTCGCACTATTGGGCTTATTTGTACTGTATGCTGCCGTAATGGGCGTCAGTATGAGTTTTATCTTTTTAGCGTATACTGCAGGTAGCATTGCTTCTACTTTTTTTATTACCGCTGCAACCTTTGGGGTTATGGCAGTTTTGGGCTACACTACAAAGCAAGACTTAACAAAGTTTGGTTCTATTTTAATCATGGCATTAATTGGAATTATTATCGCTTCCGTTGTCAACATGTTTTTAGGAAACGGCATGCTAGACATTATCATTAGCTGCGTTGGCGTTTTAATCTTTACAGGGTTAACGGCGTATGATGTGCAAAAGCTTAAACGAATTGGTGCAGGAATTGAATACGGTTCAGAATCTGCTAACAAACTCGCCATTATGGGCGCCTTAAACCTTTATTTAGACTTTGTGAACTTGTTCATGATGTTGTTAAGATTATTTGGAGATAGAAGATAAATGAAATAATAAACACCTTAATTTTAATGCCTGATTTTAGTTTAAAAATCAGGCATTATTTTATTTAAAAAATATGAAGAAAGCATACGTTTTTCCAGGTCAAGGAGCCCAATTCATAGGAATGGGTAAAGATTTATATGATTCATCAGCTGAAGCTAAGAATCTTTTTGAGAAGGCAAATGAAATTTTAGGGTTCAACATTACCGACATTATGTTCAGTGGAACTGATGAGGCTTTAAAACAAACCAACGTAACCCAGCCTGCTATATTTTTACACTCTGTAATTCTTTCCAAAGCACTTGGCTCAGAATTTCAACCAGATATGGCTGCAGGTCACTCATTGGGTGAATTTTCTGCATTAGTAGCTTGTGGAGCAATGAGTTTTGAAGACGGTTTGAGCTTAGTAGCCAAAAGAGCCAACGCCATGCAAAAAGCATGCGAAGCAGAGCCATCGACTATGGCAGCTGTTCTAGGTATGGAAGATGCTGATGTAGAAAGAATTTGCGCTGAGATTGACGGAGTTGTTGTTCCTGCTAACTACAACTGCCCTGGTCAATTGGTAATTTCAGGCAGTATTGAAGCAGTGGACAAAGCTTGTGAAGCACTAACAGCTGCAGGCGCAAAAAGAGCGATCAAATTACCTGTTGGAGGTGCTTTTCATTCGCCCTTAATGGAGCCAGCAAGGGCTGAATTAGAGGCCGCAATAAAAGAAACTGAAATTAAAACACCGATCTGCCCCATCTACCAAAATGTGGTTGCCAAAGGCGTAAGTTCTCCTGAAGAAATAAAAGAAAACCTTATTTCTCAATTA
Source organism: uncultured Flavobacteriales bacterium (assembly GCA_905479325.1). Lineage (GTDB taxonomy): Bacteria > Bacteroidota > Bacteroidia > Flavobacteriales_E > Vicingaceae > NORP294. The sequence goes on along the minus strand of CAJQLW010000025.1, from coordinate 6,450 downwards.
ACTGGAGCCGTTAAATGGACGCAAATCATGCATCAAATGATTGCAGACGGAGCAGAACACTTGGTAGAGGTTGGTCCGGGGAATGTTTTACAAGGTTTAATCAAAAAGGTGGATCGAAAGTTTCCAACTGAAAGCGCTGCAGTATAATGTTGTCGTTTGAAAATACAGAAATAGCTTTTGCGAATAAAAGTACAAGAGAGCTTAAAAAAGCGAATTTACTTTTTCGCTTAATTGGCAACCCGTTTTTAAACGGAATTGGCACGCAATTAACCAGCTTGGCTTTGTCGCTTAAGTTACCGGTAAAAGGTCTTATTAAAGCAACCGTATTTAACCACTTTTGTGGAGGAGAAGATATTTTAGATTGCGAGTCTAGGATTCAAGAATTGGCGCAGTTCAACGTGAAAACAATTCTTGACTACTCTGTAGAAGGGAAACAAGATGAAGCAGATTTTGACCAATGTTTGGGAAAAGCCGTTTCATCAATAGAACGAGCAAAGTTAGACGGTAATGTTCCTTTTTGCGTGATTAAATTAACCGGTTTAATTCCATTTGATTTATTAGAAAAAGTTTCTGCAAAAGAAACCATTTCAGAAAACGAGAGCATCGAGTTTTTAAAAGGTAGAAACAGAGTGGATATTATTGCTCAAAATGCATTCAACGCAGGCATACCACTAATGATTGATGCTGAAGAGAGTTGGATTCAAGTTGCAATAGATGAAATTGCTTATTTGATGATGACGCGCTACAACTTGGAGCGACCGATTGTTTACAATACAGCTCAAATGTACCGTCACGATCGTTTAAATTACATTAAACACTTGCTTGAACAGGCTAAAGAAGGCGGGTTTTACATTGGTTTAAAGATTGTTCGTGGTGCGTACATGGAAAAAGAAAGAGAAAGAGCTCAGAAAAAAGGTTATCCTTCTCCCATTCAACCAACCAAATCCGCAACTGATGTAGATTACGACAAAGCCATTCGTTTTTGTATAGAAAACATTGAGCGAATTTCGATCTGCGCAGGAACGCACAACGAGAAAAGTTCGTTGTTGCTCACTGAAATTATGAAGGACCATAAGGTGTTGGAGAATGATGAAAGAGTGTTCTTTTCGCAACTTTTAGGAATGAGTGACCACATTAGTTTCAACTTATCCAAAGTGAATTTCAATGTTGCTAAATATGTTCCTTACGGACCTGTGAAAGAGGTTATGCCTTATCTAATTCGGAGAGCGCAAGAAAACACTTCTGTAGCTGGGCAAACAGGAAGAGAGTTAATACTGATTCAAAAGGAGTTAGATAGAAGAGCAAACTAATTTTTTGATACAGGATAAAAGTTCAATCATCTTTAATTGAAAATTGGAGTATAATGAACCAACTGATTACTGTTATTCTTTTATCTTTGGTGGTACGTCTTGATTAATCAAGAATTCTAAACTATGCAAAGGAAAAATTCAATTAGCAATTTAACCAATCAGAACTGCCCCATTGAAAAGCGATAACAACTTCATATACCTCAACGGACTTTACTGGGAAAATAAGGTAGAAGAGATTGAAGAACAAATTATAAAAAACAAACTTGTTCTAAAGGAAGTTACAAAAAGGAAAGTTGGCACAACTGGGCCAACGCACCGAATTATTGAAGGCGATAACTTAGGCGGTCTGTACTTACTAGAGCAAGCCGGAGAACAATTCGATTTAATTTACATCGACCCACCGTACAACACAGGGAATAAAGACTTTAAATATACCGATGCATACTTCAATACTGAAGATGAAAGTCGCCACTCTACTTGGTCTTCTTTTATTTACAAAAGGTTAGTTAAGGCCAAAAACTTGCTTAATGAAAACGGAGTTATTTTTTTAGCGATAGATGATGCCGAACAAGCAAGACTTAAATTAATTTGCGATGGTATTTTCGGGGAACAGAACTTTGTTGCCAACTTTATTCGCAAAAACAAAGCAGGCAGCGGTCACGATAGCAAGCAGGTGGCTGTAGAATTTGATTACATGTTATGCTATGCTAACAACATAGAAAAGTTAGTTTTTACCCAAGAAGAGGTTGATGTTGAAAACGATAGTAAATATAAATTTGAAGACAACTTCGTAAAGAAAAGAGGTAAATACTATTTGCGTGATTTAGATTATAAAGGAAGTTATAGCAAAACCTTAGACTATGTAATTACCGCTCCAGATGGCACTAAAATGATGTCCGGTGGAAAAGTTGGAAAACCCAATACATGGCGATGGGGCAAAGAGAAATTTGAATGGGGAATTAAAAATGATTTTATTGTTTTTAAGGAAACCCCAAAAGGCTGGAAGGTATACATCAAACAATATCAATTTGTTGATAACAAAGATCAAGTCAGAGTTCGAAAACTACCCCATAGAGCATTGATTGATTTTAATAATTCAAAAGGAAGTAATGAGCTGAAAGACATATTAAAACAAGATATTTTTAGCTACCCCAAACCAACAGACTTACTTCAATTTGTTGTTGATTTACTTCCTAGAAAAGACATTAAGGTATTGGACTTCTTTGCTGGAAGTGGAACTACTCTGCACGCTACCATGCTTCAAAACAAACTCGATGAAGGCATAAGAACATGCACATTAATTACCAACAATGAAAATAAAATCTGCGAAGAGGTAACCTACGCTAGAAATAAAGCAGCCATTGAAGGTTACGAAACAAGAAGAAATAAAAAAGTGCTGGGATTGAAGAACAATCAACTGAAATACTATAAAATACAAGTTAAAAAGTGAATGGCGTAGTGCACATACCACTCACCAAAGAAGAGATTTTAAGCGCTCTTGAGAAAGCACTATCGCAAAACTTTATAGACAATTTAAGAAACCGCCACCCCAATATTGCATTGGATAGTAAGTTAAGAGGTTACGTGGGTGAATTGGCCTTTAAAAAGTGGGCAAACACGCATCAGATCCAATTTAAAAATTCAAACATTAAAGACTATTCCTCTGGAATGGACATTGATTTTGTATTTGAGAAAGGAAGTGAAAAATTAGATATAGAGCTAAAAACCTCGTTGATTCCTGACGTAGATCAAGACTTACAAGAAATGATGACGCGCCGAGATATTAAATTGATTCGAAGAAGAGAAAAAAGCATTCGGGAATTAGATGGCGATATTCATGCTCAAATTGTGTTTAAACAGCTTCGATTGCGAAAAGATGACTGGCTGAAAAAGCAGTCAATAGATTTCAAGCAATCACTTGAAACGATTTATACGCAACTTGCAGCGTATCGATATGAAAATGACACTCATTTTTTAGGCTGGATAGACAAGAACACCCTTATAGACCAAATCAACCAAAAACCTCAACACCTTCAAAAATGGAAATATGGCATGCGAGAGTTTTGGACCTGTAATTTAAAAACTGAAGCTAAAAAGCCGGAATTACTGATTGAATTCTTAACTCAAAAAGAGTGAAAATTTTTAAAGCACTCGGATTATTTTCAATTCACAATTCAGTTTAATGTCAATATTTGACAATATATGAATATTGGTTAATTTTATTCGAAATGAAACATTATGAGCAAACCTCAGTCTTTGAACATTCCACTAACTGATAAACTAAAAGAATTTGTAGTGAGCCAATCGGGCGATGATACAATGTACTCAACTCCGAGCGAATACGTAAGGGATTTAATTCGGCATGATTATGAAAGAAAAGCTGCGGCTGACTTGAGAAGCTCGATTCTTGCAGGATATCAAGATTTACTGGAAGGTGAAACGGTAGAATTCAACGGTAATCTGAGAAAAAATCTGGAAGAATTAAACGACCAGAGCAATGGCTAAGCTTCATTTAACCAAACGCAGTCTGCGTGATATTCAAGAAATATTTGATTACTCAGCAAAAAAGTTTGGAATTACAGTTGCTGAAAAATATCTAACTCAAATCGAAGATGCGCTTTTGTTTGTAAAAAACAATTCGCAATTAATTCATTGTAGACCTGAAATTTCTAATAGATTTAAAGTTTACCGTTGCGAAAAGCATTGGTTAATTTTTGATCTAGTTGGTGAAGATTTATATTTGTTAACAGTGAAACATACTTCGCAAGACTTGTTAACCAAATTAAAGCTTCTAGAGCCTAGCTTAGAAAAAGAGGTAAATGCTCTTTACCAACAAATCATCAACCAAAGTAATTCCAACCCATGAACCTCATCTCCAACCTAATCTTATCCATTTCTTCTTACGGAAGCGCCATTGAGTTTATTTTTAAAAACAAGATGAAACGCTACTTTTTGTGGTCTGTTGTCCTAAACATACTCTTCTTTACCACAGGCTTTCATTTTCTTGGTCAACTTTCTGATGAGCTATTGGCAGGAATTGAAGGATATATAGATATAGAAAACTGGGAGTTTTGGGGATCAGAAGTTCTTTCAACTACCGTTCACTTTTTTTTATGGCTTATTTTAAAAATTCTAGTTTTTCTCATTTTAGCATTTTTAGGAGGACATGTTGTTCTAATTCTTATGTCGCCTATTTTAGCAGTTGTTTCTGAACGCACAGAGCGAATTTTAGATGGAAGTGATTACCCTTTTACCGTGAATCAATTGCTAATTGATGTTGTACGAGGAATAAGGATTTCGATAAGAAACTTTGTTTTTGAAATTCTTTTTATTTTATTGCTCTTTGGACTCAGCTTTGTTCCACTTTTTGGGTTAGCCAGCTCCCCTATCCTTATTCTTGTTTCAGCCTATTACTATGGCTTTTCTTTTATCGATTACAACTTGGAACGAAAAAAAATAAGTGTTTCTGATAGTGTAAATTACATGAAGAAAAACAGAGGAATTGTTATTGGGAATGGAATTCTTTTTGCGCTTGTGTTAACCATTCCGTTTATAGGAATTGCCTTATCCTCTTTTGTGGCCATTATATCAGCCGTAGCAGCAACCATAGCGCTGCATAAAAAGAATAAAAAAGAGCGAACAAATTCAACTTTGACTGCTTAGGTTTGTGCCCTGAAAATTACAAATTGGAAAAAATTAAAGTCTCTATTGTTTCTTACCTCAACACAACACCTTTGGTTTTTGGTATTGAAAACACGCCATCATTTCTCGATCAAATTGAATTACACAAAGACATTCCTTCTGAGTGTGCTCGTAAATTGATTGATGGAGAAGTTGATTTAGGTCTAATTCCAGTAGCTGCTATTCCAAAATTAAAAGAAGCTCACGTACTGTCTGATTATTGTATTGGAGCAGTTGGCAAAGTAAAATCTGTTCTTTTGGTGAGTGATGTTCCCCTTGATCAAATTGAGACGATCTACTTGGATTACCATTCGAGAACTTCAGTTAATCTGTGTAAAATTCTTTGCAAAGAACACTGGCAGATTGCTCCAGACTTCATACCCGGAGAACCAGGTTTTGAAAACAACATTTCCGGCACCACAGCAGGAGTTATTATTGGAGATCGGAACTTTAACTTTGAAAAAGAGTACGCTTATCAGTTCGACTTGTCTGAAGAATGGCAAAAGTTAACGACGCTTCCTTTTGTTTTTGCCGCTTGGGTAAGCACCAAAAAACTTTCAGCAGCATTCATTCAAGCGTTCAATCAGGCTCTGCATTTCGGCCTTGATCAGATGGATGAATCGATAAAACGTTCCTCTCAAACCACCATTACACCAAAAGAGTTAAAAGAATATTTAACCGAATACATTGACTTCGATTTGAACGAAGACAAAAGAACTGCAATGAACTTGTTCCTAAGTAAATTGGAAAAAGTCACCAAGTAAACCTAAAACCTTTTATCTTCGTGTTGTTTTTAAAACGAACAGCATGTCAAGAACATTCAAAAAGTCTAAATCGGCCTACCTTGCCGAATTTTTAATCATTATTGCGGGTATTACAGTATCTTTTATTGTAAACGAATGGAGAGAAAAAAATAAACTGGAAGAAAAAAAAGAGCAGCTGTTATTCGACATTAACAAGGATTTATATGCAGATTCCATGGTATTGTCTATGAGTAATAGCCTGTACAAAACCATGACTCGTTCTCATGATTCTTTGCTGAAATACCACACAGGAACGCTCGATCCTGATAGTTTAGAAATTTTTCTCGATCATTTTACTTCTTACCTTCCGTTTAACGCAACTGCCAACACCTATAAGCGAATAAATACCGATTCTGACATTACCATTGAACGAAAAGACAGTTTGATTTGGTATTACATGAACTTGCACAACATTGTATACCCCAGAATGAAAGAGTGGTTTTACGTTGAAAAAGACTTCGTGCTCAACACAGCTCTGCCGTATATGGACAAAAACGCGCCCTACATTTATCCATCGCCTATTAATTACTTTTAATGATTATCCGTACTTATACCTAAATTCATTTTTATAACTAACTGAAGCAAATAACAATCTGTTAAAGAGTGATTCACCATAATATCTTCGATTAAATTTATAACAGAATTCATCAAGGTAA
>CAJQLW010000024.1 GCA_905479325.1 uncultured Flavobacteriales bacterium | reverse complement strand
TGCATAAATTACTCGAATTCAAACACCCGCAGCTTACAGAACATAAAAATTTGGTACATTGCGTCTGCTATGAAATCAAATCTAACACCCGATCACTATCTTGATATTAATCGTACCTCTTGGAATCAACGATTAGAAACTCATTTACAGTCTGACTTTTACGATGTCGCTTCTTTTTTAGAAGGGAAATCTTCTTTGAACAGCATTGAATTGGCATTGTTGGGCGATGTAGCAGGAAAAAAGATTTTGCACTTACAGTGTCATTTTGGGCAAGATAGTATTTCGCTAAACCGCCTTGGAGCAGAAGTAGTTGGCATTGATCTCTCTGACCAATCTATTCGTAAAGCGCAAGAATTAGCAGAGCAGTGTAAAAGTTCAGCACGTTTTATTTGCTGTGATTTATATGACTTGCCCAAGCATTTAAACGAAGAGTTTGACCTTGTTTTTACAAGCTATGGCACCATTTCGTGGTTGCCCGATTTAACCAAATGGGCCAATATCATTCACCATTTTTTAAAGCCTGGTGGCAAATTTGTTTTCGTGGAGTTTCATCCTGTGGTTTGGATGTTTGATGATGACATGAAATCGGTGGCCTATCATTATGCAAACAAAGAACCCATTATTGAAACCGAAGAAGGCTCTTACGCTGATCGGCAGGCAGATTTTAAAACCCAATATGTGTGTTGGAACCACGGACTTAGTGAAGTAATTTCTGCACTTCAAAACAACCAGCTAAACTTGGTCGACTTTCAGGAATACGAATACTCGCCCTACCCTTTTATTGCTGATATGCTAAAAATTGACGAAGGGAGATTTCAAATAAAGCATTTCGGAAATAAAGTTCCCTTGGTGTATTCGCTTACTTGTGTTAAAAACGTTAACGCAGGTTAATGCTACTCAAATCGCCAGCTAAAAACATATCTTAGCACGTCAAAAATAAAAAAATGAAGAGATTGTCGGTTTTTTGTGCCTCATCTGAAGGTTCAAAGCCCATTTACATGCAGAAAGCTTTTGAAGTTGGAGCAGCTTTAGCGAAGAACAACATCGGTTTAGTATACGGTGGAGCATCAGTTGGGTGCATGGGTGCTGTTGCCAAAGGAGCCCTTTCTGAAGGCGGCGAAGTGATTGGCGTTTTGCCAAAATTTTTGAATAAAAGAGAAATTGCTGCCTTGGATTTAACGGAACTAATTACCGTTGAGTCGATGCACGAACGAAAACTAAAAATGAACCAACTGAGCAATGGAAACATCACCATTCCAGGCGGGTTTGGGACCTTTGAAGAATTGTTTGAAATGGCTACTTGGAGCCAATTGGGGTTGCACCGAAATCCAACCGCCATTTTGAATGTAGATGGTTATTACGACCACCTAATTGCCCAAATGGAACACATGGTGCATGAAGGATTGCTTAAAAAAGAGCACTACGAAACACTTGTAATTGACACCGACATTGATATTTTATTGAACAGAATGTCGACCTACACGCCACCCAAATTGGAACAATGGCTCACCGAAAAAACTACTTAATGCGCTACCTACTTACTACAGCCCTACTACTGGTTTTCTGCAGTTTATCTGCCCAATATTCAATCAGTGGCTACTTAATGGATGAAAAAAACGAAGGGATGCCTTTTGCCTCTGTGGTGCTGATCAATAAAAGCGACTCAGCCATTGTTAGTTTTGGCCTTTCGAACAACCAAGGAAAGTACTTAATTGAGGTAGAGCAAGAGGGCGATTATCTTCTGCAATATTCTTTTTTGGGATACAAAACAGCATACAAACCACTAGTAACCGATTGGAAGGAAAAAGAAATCATTTTAACCAACGTACAACTTAAGGTTAGCGAAGTGCAAGTTGGAGAGGTGGAAGTAACCGCCGAGCGAATTCCCATGAAAATGAACGGCGACACGATACAATACGATGCTTCGGCGTTTAAAGTAGCCGAAGGCTCTGACGCAGAAAAGTTACTTTCTAGAATGCCGGGAATTGAAATTGACAAGGACGGAAATGTAACTGCCCACGGTAAAAAAGTGGAGAAAATAATGGTAGACGGAAAGGAGTTTTTTGGAGACGACCCTAAAATGGCGACTAAAAACCTTGAAGCCAAAGCCATTGACAAAGTGGAAGTTCTAGACAAAAAATCGAAAGAGGCAGAATTTACAGGAGTAGACGACGGCGAGGAAACCAAAACCATTAACCTGACTTTGAAAGAAGAATTTAAGAAAGGCTCTTTTGGCCGAGTGAAAGCAGGTGTTGGAACAGAGGAAACCTATAAAGGGAAAATTAACTACAATCGATTCAATAAGAGTACTCAAATGAGTGTTATTGGCAATGCGAATAACATTAATGAGCAGCCATTCTCTTGGCGAGAGTTCAATGAGTTCGCCCCCGGAAACGATTGGAATTCAGACCTGATTCGAGGAATTGGAGGAAACGAAGGAATCAACAGTGCATTGTCGGTAGGTGTAAATGCAAATCACGAGTTCAGCAAAAAATTTGAGGTACAAGGTTTTTATTACCTCACCCAAAACAACGGAGAGCTAGACAAAATTGTAAACACTGAAAACTTCGCGACAAGCCAAACCTTTAAAACGAACCAACAAATTAACAACAACGAAGACAAGTTAAATCACTCCTTTAACCTGAAAGCCGAATGGAAACCCGACAGTTTAACGGAAATTGATATTTGGTCGAATTTATTCTTGAATGACGAGCGCTACAACAACAGCAACACCACCATTTTTACTCCCAGTGAGCGAGCCACTAATTTTACGTTGAATGAAAATAACAACGATGTACAAAAAACAAGCACGTACAACAGTGTGAGCTATAAAAGAAAGTTTGAAAAAGAGAGGCGCAATGTAAACGTGTACTTGAACCATTACGGCTTAAATCAAGAAAACACAACAAAAATTAACAACGAATTATTTGGCACCGACATTATTCAACGGCAACAGTATGAGCAAGCCCAATCACGGTGGAGAGGTGGCGTGAGTTTTACAGAGCCACTAGATAGTTTTTGGGTAGTAACGGTAGGCTACTCCAATGAGAATGAAAAACAAGAACCCAAACGCGACTTTTTTAACTTAGACCAAAGCGAAGGTAATCCAGTTTTCGACGACAGTTTAAGCTCCTCATTTGAGCGAATTGCCATTGAAAACAGTGCAAGCTTAACCTTTAGAAGAAATAAAAATAAAGGCAATTTCTCGATTGGAGCAACTGCCAACAATACTCAGCTTCAAGTAACAAACATAGACCGCAACTTTCAATACATTTTGCCATTTGCCTCTTACCGATTGCGACTGAAAGGTTCTCAAAGTTTGAATTTACGGTACTCTACAAGAACACAATTGCCTAATTTAGAACAATTGGTAACCATACCTGACAACACCAATACCAACCGGCTATTTATTGGTAACCCCAATTTGGTACCTACCTACAACCATAACTTCAACTTTAATTATTGGACGTACGACCCTGTGCAGCAAATGAATATTTATGCGGGAGCATCGTTTACCATTTCAAACAATAGAATATTAAACCAAGTAATTGTAAACGAAGATTTCACAACTACGGTAAGACCTCAAAATTCTGGCTTTTATCAGGGTGCCTATTTTTATGGAGGTATAAATAAGCCCATTAAAAAGTTGAAAATTAAAATTGGCTTAAACCCGAACATCAACTTCGATCGAAGCGATGTTTTCTTAAACACTGAGGAAACGCAAGTATTTTCTGCCAACTACTCTACTGACATTAGCATTGAGCGCTTGAAAAAAGAAAAGTGGAACGTGAGAGTGGGATTTAACCTGAGCTACAACGACAGGAAATACGAGGCCAACAGCAACTTTAACCAAACCATTAGAAATTACAGTTGGTTTGGCGAAGGAGAATACGAGATTGGCAAAACCATGATTTTTAAGGTTGATTATCGGCATAACCGCTTTGCTTCTACCCGATTTGTGAGCGAGCAAGACTTTCATTTGATTGGTGCCAGTTTTAGAAAATCGTTTAACGACGACAACTGGGCAATTAACCTAATTGCCAACGACATATTAAATGAAAACATAGGCGTGCAGCGCAGCGGCGACATCAATACCATTTATGAAGCCAACTACAACACACGAGCGCAATACTTTATGGTAATGCTTGAGAAAAAAATTGGCAAAAAGGTAGACAATCCTAACCGCAAGAAAGGGAACAGGTGGTATTATAATGACTAACAATTTATTAATTTGCTTTGAGCGGTAGTGTTTGAGTTGTTTTAACATAAAGATGCACCAATGGTTATTTTGCCTTTTAAGGTTGTTTAGTTCACCTTATTTAGAAATATTCAAAAGCTCGAATAAACGACAACAAACGTTTACAACCGCTTATAGTCGTTTAAAAAAGGTTAAAAATTTACTTATGATACAATTAAATTATTAATTGTATTATTTTTATAAAAAAGATATAATGCGGATATAACACACTAGTGTGTCATATCCCGTTGTTGGTGTTAATTGAACTATGAAAACAATAGCAAAGTTATTTTTACTTCTTGGTGTTTCTGTATTTGTCGTTTTCTTTTATAGACACTTAATCGACAATATTCCAACGGGAGATTTGATAATATTCATCCTTATGGGATTCACATTTTCCTTTTTTGGTTTATTGCAGGTATGGCATTCAAAAGATATTGATCAAAAAAAGAGAATAAGACGATATTTTATAATCGCTTTGGTAATCTTTTTGGCTTTAACAATTGTAAGCTTTTTTTTAGAGTCATTTTTTCATTGGTTTTACGTTATCACTATACTTTTTTTCTCATTCACAGTTACTCCCTTAAATGCTAATCTTAGAATATTACATTGGTCAAATTATGTAAATTCAAAATTCATCTTAAGTATATTAGGATATGCTGATCACATTGGAGCTATTATCCTTACTATTGGGATTGTCTTCAAAACTTTGCAATGGCCTTTTGCTAATCTTTTAATCGGAATTGGAGTAGCCTTGTTATCAATTGCTGCCGTTGTTTGGAATATTCAATTTAGAAAATCAATTGATTATAAAATATTAATAGAGAATGAATTAAAATAAAAAAATAAAGAAATTCTAGACTCTATTCAATACGCAAAAAGAATTCAGTCAGCTATACTGCCCTCCACAAGCATTATCAAGCAGGCTCTTAAAAATAGCTTTATTCTATACAAACCAAAAGATATTGTTTCAGGTGATTTTTATTGGATTGAGCAAAAAAATGATAAGGTTTTCTTTGCTGCTGCAGATTGCACAGTATAATACCTCGGTTGTCCAGACCGATATTAAGTGATTCTTAATTGAATTTTAAGCGGCACAATTGTACCTTATTTCTGGTTTTTGTCCTGTTCCTTGATGTTTTCTTTTATTATAAATATTCATCC
>CAJQLW010000023.1 GCA_905479325.1 uncultured Flavobacteriales bacterium | reverse complement strand
CAGCGAATGAAAATATATTCATAATTTTAATGCTTTAGACAGCTAAATTAATAGTTTTAGGCAACTTTACGGATATTCAAAAAGAAGTAAATGAAAAATCAACAAACAATACAAAAGAATGAAAACAGAAAATCTTTCATCCAAATTCTTTCATCTTTTCTCCTTCATCTGTTTTCTTTTATCTTTTAGCCTTTATCCTTAGTCTAAGTAGTTCCGCCCAAACCACCACCAAAGGCTTCCAATAGATACAACACCACGGCGATGGCATTACCAAAAACGATGAAAAGGTAGAAGCCATACAAACCGACCGATGGGGCAACATTTATGTGGCAGGGCAAGTGAATGATTTGTTTGTACGAGATAGCACCGGAGCAAATATAAAAAGTAAGTTAAACCCTTTTTTAGACAGTTTAGAAAACTATGGCGGCTTAGATGTGTGGTTAGCCAAATACGACCCACAAGGAAATTTACTGTGGCACCGCTACGCAGGCGGCGGAGTTGATGACGCCTATTACGACATGGTTGCAGATGAAGATGGGAATTGTTACATCAGCGGTAGGCTTAATAACCACAATACGAGACAGACAAAAAGCTTTAATCAAACTCCAATTGATGATTTGGGCTTAGGAGATTATATTGCAAAAGTTGATGCCAATGGTAATTTGCTATGGCACAAGTCATTCGGAGGTGACACAATAGGAGGGATTTTTTTACGAAGCTACATCATCAATGTTTACGATATTCAATTAAAGAATAATAGATTAAGTACATTCATTATAGGTGGAGGTCAGCTACCATTTGGGTATCAATTACTCTTCCAACGAGACTCACTGGATTTGGGGATTCACGAAGCTATTTTTGATTTAAACGGCAATTACCTCGAAGCTCATTCTTTTCCATTTCCACGCTTTGACCGTTTGCCTCAAATTACTTCTATTCAATCGAATGATAAAGGCACTTTTATATGCGGTAACTTAAATAGAGATACAGTTTTAGTTGGAAACGACACCATAGTAAAAACAGGTTCTGATAACGCATTTGCAGCATTTTTTGATACGAGTTACAGATATATTAACTCAATTTACGGTTCTAACCGCCTAGATCAATTTATGGACGCTAGGCTGTTTGGTGATACTGTGGCTGCAGCAGGACATTATATTCCGAACTCAAATGCACAAGTCAGATTTGACACAATTAATCATACAGCTAGTCCAAGGGCTTTTCAAGAAAGTGGAATTTTCTTATTTAACATAGATGGCAAACTACTCGGCTTGTATCCATCAAAAAGCATTGGAAGCCATACCGCAACCGTTGCAGCGGCTTACATTGATGGCAATTCAGTAGGAATTGGCGGTAGTTTTAATCATGAAATGATGTACTCCGGAGGGTCATCCTACATTCAGGCTGTTGATCGATGTGCGAGTTGCATCAACACTGATTTGTTTTTTGCTTTATTGGATCGTCAAGGTAATTTAATAGCCGAAGATGTTATCTACACCTCTAGTTTTCAAAACAATGCTGTTTTTGCCTTGCATCGCAGAGATTCTATGTTGTACATTGGTGGTTTTGTAGGAGATTCGGTAATTATTGGGGGAGTAGATACTTTCATAACTCGTGGTTCTAACGATGCTTTTGTAGCAGCTTACAATGTCGGCTTGGTCACTTCAATAAAAGAAAATAATACTTACATTAAAGCAGATAACGGCATTTTAGCTTACCCTAACCCAACCCAAGGGCAAGTAACCTTAATGGGCAAAGCGGTCAACAATGAAGCACAGCTATTCAGTATTTCAGGGCAATTGGTCAAAACGTATCGTTTAGATGAAAACGCATTTCGTCAACAGATTAATTTAAATGGCTTAGAGAACGGAATTTACTTTTTAGTAATTGTAGGAGAAAATGAGAAGCAGACGATTAAAATAATGAAGAATTGATAATGAGATAATTACTAATGTTTAATTGGTAATGACTAATGTCACATTCGAAACAAAGCAAAGATGGATTGGAACGATGGCCATCATCCTGATTTGAGGTTGAATCGAACTAAATGGAGTGAATGATTGAAGAAGTAATTAGAAAGAAAGTATTGATTATAAAATAATTACGAGTGGTTCTTGAAATCGTCATTGCGAACGGAATGAAATGAAGTGAAGCAATCAGGTTCTATCAAGCAGATTGCCACACTCCTATCGTCGTTCGCAATGATTAATTTATCAACTTCTTTTCTCGCAATACCTTGCTTATCCATTCCCCTTCATATCCTTTCGATTGCAAGTAACGATACATCTTTGAAACGTCTTCTCCAAACTCCGGGCTCAATTCTAACTTACGATCTACTAAATAGTCCAAATTTTCAGCATATACAGTTTCGTCAATCGTTGCTATTGCTTTTGTCACCTCTTCAGAGTTCACCCCTTTTTTAGAAAGACCCTCTCTTATTTTATAGAGCCCCCATCGTTTCACCTTTACTTTTCCACGCACAAAAAGAGTAGCAAAACGTTCTTCATTAATAAAATTATCATCTAATAAAAGGTCCATTATTTCATCCACCTTGTCCGCCGGAAGCGCATATTCGCGCAACTTTTGTTTCACCTCAAACGGGCTGCGTTCTTGGTATGAACAATACCGCATCAATTTTGATAAAACTTCTTGAAAAGAAAGTGGTTGTTTCTTTTTAAACATGCAACTTTGGGATTCAATATTCGCCAAAGCTAAAGTAAGCCAAAATCAAACTTTGAAAAACAGAAAAGCACTTATTTTATTGCTCAGCGCCAATGCAATTTCTCACTTTGCTCAAGGCATTAGCATGTTGGCCATTCCTTGGTACTTTGCAAAAAACTTAAATGCGGCATCAACTTTTGCAAGTATTTACGCTGTAGCTACGTTTTTGAGCCTATTTTGGGGACTTTACGCTGGAACTCTAATTGATCGTTTTCCAAGAAAAAACATTTTCATTGGCATTTGCGCGGCCAGTGCAATTGTACTTTTGAGTATATCATCTTATGGATTCGCAACTGGAGCCATTCCCATGTTTGGGGTAGCATTTGTATTTTGTTTTACCTTGTTTAACTACAACATCCACTACCCCACGTTATACGCTTTTGGGCAAGAAATTACCGAGAAAAAAAATTACAGTAAAACCAACTCTCTGCTAGAGGTTATGGGGCAGTCCATTAATGTATTTTCTGGCGCTATTGCGGTATTGTTAATTGAGGGGATTGATGTGCAACTATTGGGACAAGAGATAGTTGTTGAAGCATGGCAGATTCACGAAATCTTTTTAATGGACGGTATCACTTATCTCATTGCAATGAGTTTAATTTATTACATCAAATACGTGCCCACCGTTAGCAATACAATTTCAAAAGATCCTGTTTTGGTTCGATTGAAAGAAGGCATTCAATACTTAAAAAAACGGCCTCTAATTTTCCATTTTGGAAATGCCTCTTATACCGTATTTATTTTTGTACTTATTTCAACGCATTTGCTTTGGCCAATTTATATAGAAAAGCATTTGGGTGAGCTAGGCAATATCTACGCCATTACAAAAATGAATTATGCAGCAGGAGCCTTATTTGCAGGTTTCTTTGTGAGCCTCATTTTCCGCAAATCGAACATTGTTTTTTCAATCATCATTCTCATGCTTTTGGCGCTATGTTCTTTTTTCATCTTGTCTATCACAAAATCTGTAGCTATACTTTTTGGCTTAGCAATTGGTTTGGGAATAGCAAACGCAGGAATTCGCATTCAACGAATTACCTACCTTTTCAACCATATACCCAACAACATCATTGGCAGAACAAACAGTGTTTTTCAAAGTATAAATATTTTGTTGCGCTCCATATTGATAGGACTTTTCTCACTTGCGTTTTTCTCAACAGGCTCAAACATTACTTGGGCTTTCGTAATTGCTGGAGTGGCTACTTTACTATCCGTTGCGCCGTTGTTGATTTATTATAAAAAGTTGAGAGATTTGAGAATGGAGGAATAAGTCTTTGACTGTAATACACGAATAGCGGACTAATGTTAAACCACAAGTCTAGCTTGTCAATATTTCAAAATAAAAAAGCCACGTTAAACATGGCTTTCTAAGTCATTTACTTCAATCGAATCTCTTCGTTCTTCGCATCAAAAAAGCGATATTCTAAGAAGGAATAAGCGGAAGATTTTTGAATCTTTACCCACTTTTTATACTTCATGAACCACTTTCGTTGAACGGAATAGAATCCTTTTGTTAAATAGGCCTCAATAAAAGGATGAGTTGTCAATGTTATTTTCTTTTCGTTTTGCTGCTCTAGTAAATAGCGCAGGTTATTTTCAATATCGTCAATTAACAAAATGGTAGCATGGGTTTCGCCATTGCCGTTGCAACACGGACACTTTTCTGCCGTCTTAATCTCCATTTCAGGTCGAACTCTTTGACGAGTGATTTGAACCAATCCAAACTTAGTAGGAGGTAAAACAGTGTGTTTCGCTCGATCATCCTTCATGAACTCCTTCATCTTTTCGAATAGAAGTTCACGGTTGGCTCCGTCCTTCATGTCAATGAAGTCAATCACAATTATTCCACCCATGTCACGAAGCCTTAGTTGACGTGCAACTTCCGCAGCTGATTCTACATTTACGTCAAATGCATTTTGCTCTTGGTTATCTTTCGACTTACTTCGCTGACCGCTGTTTACATCAATAACGTGCAAAGCCTCCGTATGCTCAATTACCAAATAAGCTCCTGACTTCATGGTAACATTTCTTCCAAAAAGTGATTTTATTTGCTTTTCAATACCGAAATGCTCAAATATTGGAGTGTCTCTTCTATAGCCTTTTACCATTTTTTCTTTCCCCGGAGCAATAGAAGATATGTACGTAACCAATTCTTTTTTGGTCTCGAAATTATCTACATAAATGTGGTTAAAATCTTTATTCAATAAGTCCCTAAGCATTGCAGAACTTCTGCTAATTTCTCCTAGCACTCGTTTTGGCGGCTTGGCAGACTTCATTTTCTGAAAGCAGCTGTCCCACTTCTCCATTAATTCGCTCAAATCAGCGTGCAAATCAGCAACCTTTTTATTTACAGCAACTGTTCGCACAATAACTCCAAAACCTTCCGGCTTTATGCTCTTAATTAATCGCTTCAATCGGTCCTTTTCTTCTTGATTTCTAATTTTTTGAGAAACTGAAATCCTGTTTGAAAAAGGTACCAAAACCATATATCGACCCGCAATTGACAGTTCACTGCTCAATCTAGGACCCTTAGTTGAAATTGGTTCTTTGGCAATTTGTACCAACACATGCTGATTGCTTGTCAGTTGTTCAGCAATTTTTCCTTCTTTGTTAATCTCATCTTCAAACTGAAACCCTTTTAAAGAAGAAGTTCTTTGCTTTTTACTACCAACATCTTGAACGTATTTATTTAAGGACGCAAAATTTGGTCCTAAGTCTAAATAGTGTAAGAATGCATCTTTACTGTATCCTACGTCTACGAATGCCGCATTTAAACCCGGCATTACTTTTTTAATTCTACCCAGATAGATATCTCCAACGGAAAAGTTATTATTGCTTTTCTCTTTGTGTAATTCTATCAGTTGCTTATCTTCTAAAAGTGCGATAACATCTTCTGAAGATTTTGAGTTAATTACTACATCAACACTCATGTTTATAAATCTTCTATAACGCCCAGAATGGGCAAAGAATTATGCAAACACAAGAATCCCAGGGCACGATGGTGCAGGGACTCTCTGATAAAAAAGTAGTTAGAAAACAAAAGCCCGATCACGGGCTTCAATTATTTCTTCTTCTTATGACGGTTCTTGCGAAGTCTTTTCTTTCGCTTGTGCGTCGCCATCTTATGTCTTTTTCTTTTCTTACCGCTTGGCATAACTTTAAGTTTTAACTATTAATTTTTATTTTTTACGTCATTTATATAATCTTCCACTTGCTTAATCACAATCGGATCGTCTATCAATGACTTGTACTTTTCTAATGTTTCAATCCCCTTTTCTACCTTTTCTTGGCTTAGATAAGCGTCTGTAAGATAGATATATGCTTCTGCATTTTGAGGATCAATTTCAAGAACTTCTTCAAACCTTTCTACAGCTTTTTCAAACTGCCCTGATTGAATTGCAAAGTAACCCAAATTTGTCATGGCATCCACGTTTTTGGGGTCTTTATTTAAAACATCTTTTAAAATACCAATTCCTTTCATTGGCATAATACCTAACTGACTTGATCCTTCAACACTTGCAACACCAATTGCGGTTTGCGCTTGTAGGTTTTCTGGGTTCAACTCAAGAACTTTTTCATAATTTCTTATCGCTCCTTCTACTAAATCTTTCGGTTTTACCTTAGAAAGTCTAAAAGCTTTAAAGAAATTATCACCAGCTAACATAAAGTTAACTTCTGTTGGTATTGCTTTTGCTTTTTCTTCCGTGTATTTTGCCACTAATGGTGGAACATTCTTTTTAATACTAAAAGTGATTAATGAATCATACAATCCCAATTTAGTATCTAAGTCTGCTACCTTTTCAGCTCTTATTTCTAAGTCTGCTATGTATTTTTTATCCGAATCATCTAAACGACTATCGTACTCACCTTCGTGCTCATGATCATGGCCTTCTCCTTCTGCATGATCGTGTCCCTCGTGACTTTCTTCGGTATCGCTTGAAGCAGTTTGTTCAGCAACATCTGATTTCCGATCAGGCGCGCAGTACAAAAGTCCAAGAACAACAACTCCCGCTAAAATTAGCAGGAGTTGTTTAGTTAAACTACTTGACATTAAGCTTATGGCTTAACGTTAGCTTTTACTTTATTTACAAAGCTCTTAGAAGGCTTGAAAGCTGGAATAAAGTGCTCAGGAATAATCATGGTAGTATTCTTAGAAATGTTTCTACCAGTTTTTTCTGCTCTTTTCTTAGTGATGAATGAACCGAAACCTCTTAGGTATACGTTTTCTCCACCTTCTAATGAACCTCTTACGGTTTTCATGAATTCTTCCACTGTGTTTAATACAGCTGCTTTCTCAACTCCAGTGTTTTCTGAAATCTTCGCTACGATGTCTGCTTTTGTCATCTTTCGTTAAATTTGTTTGTTTAATTAATTGGTTTTATATGAAGTTTTTACCCTTCACTACGGCAAATATAACATTTTTTTTTAATTCAAACGACTACAAATCATTTAGTTAATTTTTTTCGACGATTTGACCTATTTAGAAGACAAAAACACACTTAGCAGCGCTATACTAATCAAGTGGTATAGACTGAATAAAAGAGACTTACCTTGGAGAAACACAAACTCTGCGTACCAAATCTGGTTGTCAGAAATTATTTTACAACAAACCAGGGTTGCTCAAGGTATGCAGTACTTTTTGAAGTTCATTAAACACTACCCTACCGTTACAGATTTAGCTCAAGCCTCTGAAGAAGAAGTATTAAAAGATTGGCAAGGACTTGGATATTACTCTAGAGCAAGAAACTTACACAGCGCAGCAAAATTTATAAATGAAAATTACGAAGGACAATTTCCTTCAACTTATAATGAAATAAGAGGTTTAAAAGGTGTGGGAGATTATACTGCCGCAGCCATCGCTTCTTTTGCTTTTAATTTGCCATACTCTGTAGTCGACGGCAATGTTTATCGAATTCTTTCTAGACTTTTTGGAATAGAAACCCCAATTGACTCTAGTACAGGAAAAAAAGAATTTGCAGCATTAGCTCAGAGCTTACTTCCTACTGAACAATCTGCAGAATACAATCAGGCCATAATGGAATTTGGCGCATTGCAATGCATCCCAAAGTCACCAAATTGCGAAACGTGTCCTTTTTCAACTACCTGCATTGCATTCAAAACCAATCAAGTTGAAAAGCTCCCAATCAAAGAGAAGAAACTAAAACAAAAAAAGCGGTTTCTAAATTACCTTATTATCGAATCGGCAGACGAGCTCTTAATCAACAAAAGAGATTCAAAAGGAATTTGGCAAAACTTATATGATTTTCCATTAATAGAATCAAACAAAACCATAACCCCAAAAATGTTGACTCAGCAAGATGAATTCAAACGCTTAATAAACAACCTACCCTTTAAAATCGACGCCGTATCAGAGGAGCGAAAACACATTTTAAGCCATCAGATTCTTTTTGCTAAATTCTATCACATAAAATTGACGAAGGGCCTTAGTTCCATTCAAGGCAACTACGAAAAAATCAATAAGGCTACTTTACACGAAAAACCAATTCCGAAATTAATTGAGAATTACTTAAAGGAAGAAACCAATTTGCTATCTTTGTTCAGCTTATAAAAAAACACATCAATCATGGCAGGAGTAAATAAAGTAATACTAGTAGGTAACTTAGGCAAAGACCCCGAAGTACGACATTTAGAGAATGGCGCTTCCGTTGCTAATTTTTCAATTGCTACTTCTGAAAGCTATAAAGACAAAAACGGGAATCGTCAGGAACAAACAGAATGGCACAATGTGGTTTTGTGGAGAGGCCTTGCTCAGATCGCAGAAAAATACCTCAGAAAAGGAAGCCAGATATACATTGAAGGAAAGCTAAGAACAAGAAGCTGGCAAGACAAAGACGGAAATACCCGTTACACTACCGAGGTCGTTGGCGATCAAATGACCATGCTAGGCGGCAGATCTTCCGGAGGAAACGATAATTCATCACCAAGTAGTACAAATGAACCCATGCAAGATAATGGGAGTGCTAATCTTTCTTCAGAAGATGAGGCGGACGATTTACCTTTCTAGTATAAAAAACAACTCTGAGTTGAATTATTTACCAATATAGCTTCCATTGGACGACCCCCTGCAACAGGTTACAAGCACAATACTCGCCAGCTTATCTATTGGCGAACATCTTCCAGTTATTGGCGCAAGCCTTGCAGTAGGTCTTTTATTGATATGTTCTGCCTTAATTTCTGGATCAGAAGTTGCTTACTTTTCCTTAGGCCCAAATGAGTTAGGGGAAATTGAAGGAAATGGTGACAAGAGAATTGGAGTATTAAAAAACCTGCTAGAAAGACCGAAGAGGCTACTCGCAACCATATTAATCGCCAATAACTTTATCAATGTAGCTATAGTTATCCTATCTACCTATCTTAGCGACTTACTAATAGATCACTCCTTAAGCGAGGTTACACAATTTATTATTCAAGTAGTTATTGTAACGTTTTTGCTTCTACTTCTAGGAGAGGTAATTCCTAAAGTGTACGCAAATAAAAATCCTTTAAGTCTTGCAAAATTTATGGCGCAACCTCTTTATTATGTAAGAGGAATCTTAAGTCCTATTAGCAGTGCGCTAGTTAACTCCACCAATTTTATTGATAAGAGGATCAAGAAAAGAGGACACAACATTTCTGTAGATGAATTATCTCAAGCTCTTGAGCTCACCTCAGATGAAAATGGAAAAGACGAAGAACAAAAGATTTTAGAGGGAATTGTAAAGTTTGGTAATACAGACGTGAAGCAAGTAATGACATCAAGAGTCGACGTTGTTAGCTTAGAAGAAAAAATGACCTTCGATGAAGTAATTCAAACCATATTAGAGGCCGGATTTTCGAGAATACCTGTACACAAGGAGTCTTTTGACAACATTTTAGGTGTGCTTTACATTAAAGATGTGCTTCCGCATTTAAGTAAAGATGAATTTGACTGGTTGAAAATAATACGCCAACCATTCTTTGTGCCTGAAAACAAAAAGATTGATGATTTGCTAAAAGAATTCCAAACAAAAAAAACACATTTAGCAATAGTTGTGGATGAATATGGAGGCAGTTCAGGCATAATAAGTCTCGAGGACATTTTAGAAGAAATAGTTGGTGAAATTTCTGATGAATTTGACGATGAAGACTTAGTATACTCTAAGCTAGATGAGTTTAATTATGTCTTTGAAGGTAAAACACCCTTAAACGACATGTATCGTGTTCTAAATATTGATGGCGAAGAGTTTGAAGCTGAAAAGGGTGAATCTGAAACGATGGCAGGATTTGTTCTCGAACTATTTGGGAAAATCCCTAAAAAGAATGAAAAGTTACGTTTTAACGGATATCACATTAGTATTGAGGCTGCAGACAAAAGGCGGGTAAAGCGAATTAAACTGACCTTGCCGAAAGAAAATAAAGAGTCGCAAGTATGAAAAAGCTTCTATTCCCGCTAACTTTTCTAATCTTAATGGCCTGCAATGAAACGCCCACACCAAAACCAATTGGGTATTATAGAATCGACTTGCCAGAAAAAAAATATTCCGTTAAAGATAGCTTGCCTTTTCCGTTTCAATTTGAATTACCACAATACGCTAAAGTAAATCTTGAAAGAACGAAACAAGATAGTCGGTTTTTAAATATCGACTTTCCAAGGTATGGAGCAAGAATTCACATGAGCTATATAAAAGTAGATACCAACCTACCCACCCTATTAGATGACGCAAGAACACTTGTCTACAAGCACCTTGAAAAGGCTCAGGATATTTCAGAGGTTTCCATTTACAAGGAAGACAAAAGAGTTTTTGGAGTATTTTATACGCTAGATGGAAATACAGCTTCGGGCTCACAATTTTACATGACCGACAGCAGTAATCACTTCGTTCGAGGAGCGCTCTATTTTAACGTAGTTCCAAATTTCGATTCTATCGCTCCTGTTCAAACTTTTATTGAACAAGACATGGAGCACTTGATTGAGAGCTTAACTTGGAGGTAAGCTTAGTATATCTAATAAACAAATTCACCTATGCTTAGGACCTTTTTAAACTTATGTTCAATTTGCTCAATTTTAATACTTGCAAGTTGCCAGAAAGATAACTCTGCAGAAGGTCTCGTTATAGGTACAACAATCACAACTAACGATACAACGAGTAGCACTATTTCATCGAATGACACTATGCCGATTGAGCCATTCATGAATAAATGGTGGTATAGCTCCCCTAGATATATTAGTGATTTATACTTTAAATCTAACGGTGTATTTCATCACTCTATACAATCATGGCCTAATTATTCTTCTGCGCGGTGGAGTTGGATAGATGAAAAAAATGGCATTATCAGAATAGATGATTGGGTTCACCAAATTAGCAATGACACAAACACCGTATTTATCAAAACAATTAGATTAACATCTAAAAGAATGTACATTCAGCAATCTATACATTCAAGCACCATTTTTAATGGAAGTATGTACCTTTATCTAGATACAAAATGAGCAAAATTTACCTTTATCTAATGCTAAAACGGTGCAGAGAAAAGATAACCGTACCCAGAAGAATAAAAGCTCCCAATTGATGCAGTACGCCTAAGCTTACCGGAACAGCGTACAATAACGTTACAATTCCTAAAACAAATTGACCGCTTACAGCAATTAACAATGCATTTACTCCCCATTTTTGAGAAGAAGACAAACTCATTTTTCTGGCTTTGAAAAAGACAACTAAAATAAGCACAACCACAATGTAGGCCAAATAGCGATGTACAAACTGAACTCCAGCAAGTCCTTCAATGAAATTTAAATACAAGGGCTGCATTGCTGTAACAGCATCATCAACCCACTTCTCCCCCATTTTAGGCCAATGATTGTAAACCTTACCTGCATTCAATCCAGCAACATAGGCTCCCCAGATAATTTGAATCACAACCACAGGAAATAACAGTTGAAACCATTTTTTTAACGGGTGAGGCTTTGACGATGCCGTCTTCGGATAAATTAAGCCAAGAGCAACCCATAATGTATAAGCAAACGTTAAAAAAGCGGTGGTCAAGTGCATTGCCAGTCGGTAATGACTTACATCTGGGTTTGCTTTTAATCCGCTTTTGACCATATACCATCCTAACAAGCCTTGGAAACCTCCTAAAAACAGGAGAAGAATTAAACGTGGCAGCAACTCTTTTGAAATCTTCTTTTTGAAAAGAAACCAAAAAAATGGCACGATGAAAACTAAGCCGATGGTTCGTCCGAACATTCTATGGGCATACTCCCAAAAAAAGATCGATTTAAACTCTTCTAGTGAAAAGTTAAAATTCACCAGTTGGTATTCTGGATACTGCTTGTATTTATCGAATAAGACCTCCCAATCAGCTTGAGAACTAGGAGGTGTACTGCCGAACAAATTCCATTCTACCATTGAAAGTCCAGAATGGGTTAAACGCGTAATTCCGCCAATGGCCACCATTATAAATATAAGCAGGCAGCCCAATAGTAACCAGTTGATTATCTGCTTGTTTTTTTGTCGAGAAATGATTTGGATTTGGTTGTTCTCAATGGTTTGAGAAGTATTTTCCATAGTGCTAAGGCTACAACTAATTTATTCCTTGTTGAAGGAGTTTATCGTATTCTTTTAATGAAATAAGTGAATAATTCAGGAAAAGAAATATTAATTCGTTCTGATACAGAGGTAACACTTTTTTCCTTGTTAGTGTTCTCATCAGTATCTAATTTTTCCTCAGAATTAGCATCTTCATTTTCAACGGGCTTCGCTGAATACTGCCCATCATGAATATTCCCAATAAATTCCTGTATTTTTTCAGGAGAGGTTGTTGTTTTATCAAACTCGAATGTTGCTATTTTATCTTCAAAATTTACAGATGAAGCTACCACACCATCCAAATCGCCAACTTTATCTTCAATATACTTCGCGCAACCCATAGCACAAGTCATCCCTTCAACTTCCATTTTTACCTCCACTTTGTTTTCAGCCAAAACTTCTGTCTTTATCTTTTTTTCAGAAGATGGAATCTCAATAGACTCTGCTTGTTTGCCGACACCAACGAAATCACCACAAGAGCTTAACAATGCAGCGAAGGAAAAGGAAACGATCATCAACTTTTTCATAGCGTAATAATTTTGAACAAATTTAACCCTAAAAGCGCTATTACTGTTCATTTTCCACGCAAATTATTCTTAAAAAACCTGTGGCAGAAATTAAGAGATTACTTTTGCCGCCTAATTAACTGAAATGCCCAACTTAGATAAGCCAGTCGTGCAATGGACACTCTTAATTTTTCTAGCTTTTATATGGGGTAGTTCATTCATTTTAATGAAGAAAGGTCTTATTTCATTCAGTTGGGATCAAGTAGCCTCATTAAGAATCGTGATTTCTGCCGTTTTCCTTTCGCCCATCTTGGTTCGAAACTTCAAACAAATTAAGTCAAACCAGTGGTGGAGAATTTGCATAGCAGGACTTTTGGGTAGTGGAATTCCAGCGTACCTGTTCCCCTTAGCACAAACCCAAATTAGCAGTTCATTAACCGGAATGCTAAATTCCCTTGTCCCATTATTTACAGTTGTAATTGGTCTACTTTTTTTCAGACTTGGCTTTCGCTGGATGAAAATAATGGGAGTGGTTTTGGGTTTAATTGGAGCTTTAGGCCTGATATTCTCATCGGGCAGCATGAATGTTAGTGAAGGAAACTTGGCGTATGCGGCATTGGTGGTTTTAGCCACAGTAATGTATGCAACAAACATAAATTTCATTAAACCTTTCTTAACCGAAGTTGGAGCAATTAACATTACTAGTTTTGGTTTTTTATTTACTGGCCCTTTCGCTGCAGCACATTTATTTAATACAGACTTTATAGAAATTCTTACTACCGACGATTCAGCTGCGTTAAACCTATTTTATATTGCTCTTTTAGCCATTTTTGGAACAGCAATAGCAGTTATTTTATTCAACATGTTAATCAAAAAGGTTTCTGCTGTTTTTTCTTCGTCAGTAACCTACATTATACCGGTTTTCGCTATTTTCTGGGGCTTGCTAGATGGTGAAAACATACAAACATTGCAATTTGTGTGCATTGGTATTATTTTAACTGGTATTTATATCGTTAACAAAGACAACCAATTAGAGCGAAAAGAGTTAATTAATAAACTCAATTCTAAAAAGTAACACTTTGGAGTTGTCCCTTTGAAAGGCTTTTACTAAATTTGCCCTCCCATTTTTGGGAAAACTAAATTAAAACCTTAACGCATGTACGCAATTGTAGAGATAGCAGGGCAACAATACAAGGTAGAAAAAGATCAACAAATATTTGTTCACCGTTTAGAGGGAGAAGAAGGATCAAAAGTTTCTTTTGACAATGTTCTTTTAACTGCAGATGGAGACAAAATTCAAGTTGGCGCCCCAGCTGTAGAAGGTATATCTGTTTCAGGAAAAATCTTGGAACACCTTAAAGGCGATAAAGTAATCGTCTTCAAAAAGAAAAGAAGAAAAGGCTATAAAAAGAGAAATGGCCACCGTCAATATTTGACAAAAGTAGAAATTACAGGTTTCGGCACTTCGACAGGCTCAGCAACCGCCTCTAAGGCAAAAGCTGCCCCTAAAAAGGAAGAAGCTCCAAAAGCAGAAGCTCCGAAAAAAGAAGCTGCAAAGGCTACTGAAGCTAAAGCTCCAAAAGCCGCTCCTAAAACGGATGAGGCTAAGAAAGCTCCTGCTAAAGCAAAACCTGCTGCAAAAAAGGCTGCTCCTAAAAAAGAGGCAGACAAAAAAGAAGATAAATAATCGTACGGACAAAAGACTGTATTGATTTTATATAAATAAGTAAAACTTATAGATCATGGCACATAAGAAAGGAGCCGGTAGTTCAAAAAACGGTAGAGATTCGGAAAGTAAACGATTAGGTGTAAAAATCTTTGGTGGACAAGGCGCTATCGCAGGTAACATCATCATTCGTCAGAGAGGCACAAAGCACCATCCAGGTGAAAATGTAGGAATGGGAAAAGACCATACACTATATGCCTTGAAAGATGGTATTGTTACTTTTCAGCAAAAAGCAAATAAAAAATCTTTCGTTCACGTAAGAACAGTTGCTGAAGCATAAGCAACATTTTTTATAACGTATTAAAACCCTAGTTCTCTTCTATGAATAATAGAATGTGTGCTAGGGTTTTGTTTTGTCTATGCTTCGATACGTTTCGCTATGGCGAAACACTCAGCATGACAAAAGAGGAATCTCTCCTTATCTAGATACGTTTCGCTTTCGTCTCGGTACGTTCTCAAACTTCGAACTATTCGATGTTCATATAAAAGGTAATTGAGTGCCGACTAAAAGGAGGCGCGCAGGGACGCCCTTTTTCAAATCGATAAACTTTTCGTTGAGCAATGGGCTACATTGAGAGCTCATCGTTTATCAAAAGACCCCATACCCGTCTCGTTCAACTTTTAATGCTATTGAGTCTTACTTTTTAAGAGCAATTGAACTGTAAGATTCTACAAACTATAGTACCTTTGCGGGCTGAATTAAATAGAACATGTTACAGATACCTTACCTTAGAGAAAACAAAGACTTAATTGTTGAGCGTTACGCCAAAAGAAACTTGGACGCAGCAGAAACAATTAACCAAATCATAGCGCTTGACGATCAAAGAAAATCGACACAACAGTCTATGGATCAAGATTTGGCGGAAGGCAATGCACTTGCTAAGCAAATTGGTGCTTTGTTTAAGAATGGAAAAGCCTCAGAAGCGAATGAGCTAAAGGAGAAAACAAAAATTCTCAAAGAGAAAAGCAGCGCAGAAAAAACAAAACTTCAAGAAATTGAAGAAGCTCAGCTTAACTTGTTGTATCTGCTACCGAACGTTCCCAATGAAATTGTTCCAAACGGGAATTCGGACGCTGATAACAAAATTGTTGCAGAACATGGCGAAGAAGTTAAATTTGAGTTTGATGCGCTCCCTCATTGGGAATTAGCTAAGAAATACAACTTAATTGACTTTGAATTAGGCGTTAAGATTTCAGGCGCAGGATTTCCGGTATACATGGGAAAAGGAGCTAAGTTGCAAAGAGCACTGATCAACTTCTTTTTAGACGAAGCAGAAGCTGCAGGCTATAGCGAAGTAATTCCCCCTCATTTGGTGAACGAAGCTTCAGGATATGGAACGGGACAATTACCTGACAAGGAAGGCCAAATGTATCATGTTGGGGAAGATGATTTATATTTAATTCCAACTGCTGAAGTTCCAATTACAAACATTTACAGAGATGTAATTTTAAAAGAAAGTGATTTCCCAATTAAGAATTGTGGTTATACACCCTGTTTTAGAAGAGAAGCCGGTTCTTATGGAAAAGATGTTAGAGGATTAAACAGGCTGCACCAATTTGACAAAGTTGAAATTGTACAAGTTCAGCACCCAAGTAAGTCTTACGAAGCATTGGAAGGAATGGTTAAACATGTTGCCAGTATATTAGAAAAACTTGGGTTAAAGTATAGGATAGCATTGCTTTGTGGAGGAGATTTAGGCTTCACTTCAGCCATTACGTACGACTTTGAAGTGTATTCTGCAGCGCAAAATAGATGGTTAGAGGTTAGTTCTGTATCTAACTTCGAAACGTTTCAAGCAAACCGTTTGAAACTACGTTTTAAAAATGAAGAAGGCAAAACTGAATTAGCTCACACTTTAAATGGCAGCGCTTTAGCTTTACCAAGAATTATGGCTGCTCTTTTAGAAAACTTCCAAGTAGAAAATGGAATCAAAATTCCTGAAGTTTTAGTACCTTATACCAAATTTGATAAAATTGATTAATATGAAATATACAAGTTTATTGTTTTTAACGTTTAGCCTATTTTTGGTTGCTTGCGGACCCAAGATAAATAGTAGTCAGCAAGAGGAGTTAGAAACCCTAACAACGAAAGTAGACTCTATTACACAAAAAGTGAACGCTTTGGATAGTGTAGCTTTGACTCAACTAACCGGCGATTTTTTTGAACGAAAAAACTTCATTCAAGAAAAAATGACAGATACACTTGATCCTAGAATTATTTTCAAGTTGGATGCGTTCGTTCAACTAAGAAAGGAAATGGGATTTATACGCGGTCAGTATGCTGTTATTAAATCGGAAGCGAACATTTTAAAACAACAACTCGTAGATCTTAACCACGATGTTTCAAAACGATTGGTAGAAGAAAAAAGGTTTGATCAGTACTACGAATTAGAAAATGAGAATTACAATAAACTTGCAGAAGCTGCCACAAAATTACTTGCCGGAGTAGAACAAGGAACAAAGCAATACAATGAGTTAGTTGTTGTGGCCGATTCAGTAATAGCAGCTTACAAAGCAAACCTCAATGAATAAAGCGGCATCGCTCATTATTTTTTTATTGTGCTACGCTAACATTAGTGGTTGGGCTCAAACAGACGACCTGAGAACTTTGGTTGCCCTAGCTAAACAAGCTAAAAATAACGGTGAGAATGCGAAAGCAATTACGTATTACGAGGAACTGATTAAACAATCAAATTCTGATGCCTACTATTACGACCTATATGAGCTCTACCTTGTTGAACAAGATTTTAGCACAGCTGAAAAATTGGTAAAGAAAAGAATTAGACAATTTCCCCAAAGAGGGGAATTCCTTGTTGACAAAGGCAATATAGCAGTTGTTCAAAAACTGGAGAAAGACGCAGAAAAAGATTTTAACAAAGCGGTAGATGTTGCTATAAAAGACGATCGATTAACCCGATCAATTGCGAACCAATTTAATAAATACAAGCTTTATTCGTATTCTGAAGAAATCTACCTCAAAGCCAGAAAAGCGTCTAGAAACGATAGACTTTATCAGTTTGAATTAGCCAATACTTACGGACAGCTAGGAAAAACGGATGAAATGATGGAAGAATACCTTACTATTTTAGGAGGTAATCGAAGTTACGTTCAAACGATTCAGAATCTATTTTCTAGGGTTTTAAACCCTGATCCGGATGGCATTCAAAAAGAAAAGTTAAAAGAAATGCTTTTGCGAAGAATTCAAAAAAATTCTAACCAAGAGGTTTTCTCAGAAATGCTAATATGGCTTTACATTCAAGATAAAAACTTTACAGGAGCGCTGATTCAAGCAAAGGCACTGGATCGCAAAAATGGAGAACAAGGGCAACGAGTTTTTGATTTAGGTAGTTTAGCTCTTTCAAATAATGAACTTTCAGTTGCTGAAGAATCATTCAACTACGTTATTGCCTTAAAAGACTCTCCCTATTTTTTACAAGCTAAAATGAGGCTAGTAAATGTGCTGAAACAAAAAGTAATTGGTAAAAAATATTTCTCAGATGAAGACTTGAAGAAGTTAACAAATGCGTACCGATCTACCATTTCTGAATTAGGAAAAAGCTCCTTTACCACTCCCCTAATGCGTGGACTTGCTGAAATTCAAGCCTATTATCAAGACAGCATAACAAAAGGAATAGAGTTGCTAACCGAGGTTATTAATATTCAAGGTCTTAAAGGTCAAATAAAAGCAGAAACGAAAATTGAGCTAGCCGACTTGTACTTGTTAAACGATGAAATTTGGGAAGCTTCGCTGCTTTATTCTCAAGTTGAAAAGGAGTTTAAATATGACCGCTTGGGTGAAATTGCAAAGTATAAAAATGCAAAAGTTGCTTTTTATACTGGCGATTTTTACTGGGCTCAAGCTCAATTAGATGTTTTAAAAGGCTCTACCTCCAAACTTATTTCCAACGACGCGATGGACTTGTCCCTGCTGATTACAGATAACGTTGGCAGAGATAGCATCATTGAACCATTGCAAATGTATGCCGTAGCAGATTTGCTAATCTTCAAAAAAGACTTTGATAAAGCCATGGTGGTTCTAGATTCTATCCCAAAATTCTTTCCCTTCACTACGCTGAAAGACGACATCTTGTTCACAAAATATAAGGTGTCCATTCAAAAAAGGGAATACCAAGAAGCGGCTAAGTTCTTAAAAGAGTTAATTGCAGACTATGCCGAAGATTTATTAGGAGACGATGCCCTTTTTGCCTTAGCTCAACTAGAAGAGGAAGAATTTAAGAACGAAGAAAAAGCCATGGAGCTGTACAAGGCACTGCTCACCAACTACCCATCAAGTTTGTTCGTGGTTGAAGCGCGCAAAAGGTTTAGAGCACTTAGAGGAGATCAATTAGAAGAAGAAATTAATTAGATAGTATGATAGTTTATAGCGTAACTGTAAATATTGAAAACTCCATTCACGAAGACTGGTTAGCGTGGATGAAAAACAAACACATACCTGATGTTATGGCTACAGGTTACTTTAGCGAATATAGAATGCTTAAAGTAATTTCACGTCAAGAAGATGAAGAAGGAATGAGCTACAACATTCAGTATACTTGCGCTAGTATGGCCGATTTACATGAATACCAAGTAAAAAAATCTCCTGCTCTTCAAAAAGAACATTCAGATCGATACGAGGGGAAATTTGCCGCTTTCAGAACTTTATTAGAATTTGCTTAATGGCTAAAAAAGTAAAAGCTAAGAAGCAACTAGGACAGCACTTTCTAACCGACGAAGGTATTGCAAAAGATACTGTTGAAGCCTTTAATGTGGACAGAAATCTCACTCACGTTTTGGAGGTGGGTGCAGGCATGGGTGTTTTAACTAAATACATTCAAAAAAGAGAAGACTTAAAGCTTACCGTAATTGACATTGATACAGAATCAATTGAATATTTGAAAAATGAAGATTGGATTGAAAACAACCAACTCATTGATGGTGACTTTTTAGCGATAAATTTAAAAGACATATACGGCGAAGAGCCATTTGGAATCTTAGGAAACTTTCCATACAACATTTCTACACAAATTCTTTTTAAAGCACTGGATTACAAAGATCAGTGCCTAGAAGTTGTAGGTATGTTTCAAAAGGAGGTTGCTGAGCGAATTGCTTCTAAAGAAGGTTCAAAAATTTATGGAATTACTTCCATTTTATTACAAGCTTTTTTCGATATAGAGTATTTATTTACTGTGCACGAAGATGTTTTTGACCCACCACCAAAGGTGAAATCTGCCGTAATTCGGTTGAAAAGAAACACCGTTAAAACATTGCCTTGCAATGAAAAACTTTTTAAGAGCATTGTTAAGGTGGGGTTTAATCAGCGGAGAAAAACGATGCGAAACTCACTTAAAAGCTTTTTAACTCCAGAAATTAAAGAGCTTGAAATTTTTAACAAGCGACCGGAGCAATTAAGTGTTCAAGAATTTATTGAACTAACCAATTTGATTGAGTCGGCTTAAAAAGTCTGCAAATTCTCTCATAAAACTTAATTTCGCTGCATCTAATGTAGAAAAATGCAGTTTGAATTAACCAAAGAATATATATCTGAATTGAAAGAATGCCTGCAAGGCGATCTTACTGCAGATTTATTGCATGAAGTGAATCACCTTCACCCTGCAGATATTGCAGACATTAGTGACGAGTTAACCCCTGAAGAGGTAGTTCTGCTGTATAAGTGTCTCGACGATGAAGTTGCTACAGATGTTTTAATTGAACTAGAAGAAGATGTTCGTGAAAAACTGCTTCGGAATTTAAGTCCGAAAGAAATTGCTGAAAGCTTTATTGATAACATGGACTCTGATGATGCCGCCGATATTATGGCGGAGTTATCTGATGAGAAGAAAGATGAAGTTATTTCGGCCATAACAGACTCAGAGTTAGCCAGCGACATTGTTGACCTTTTGCACTACCCAGAAGACTCTGCCGGTGGTTTGATGGCGAAAGAGCTGATTAAAGTTCGAATCAATTGGACCTTAATTCAATGTTTGAGAGAAATGCGCAAGCAAGCGGAAGACATTGAAGATGTTTATACCATTTATGTTATTGACAACCAAAGTAAACTAGTAGGAACGCTTAGTTTAAAGAAATTGCTACTGGCTCCTACCGGAGCAACTGTAAAAGACCTGTATTTTGATGAAGTACGCTCGGTAAAAGCATACGAAAAGTCAGATGAGATTGCGTCAATCATGGAAAAGTACGATTTGGTGGTGCTGCCTGTGGTGGACGAACTGAATCGTTTGATTGGAAGAATTACAATTGATGATGTAGTAGATGTAATAAAAGAGGAAGCCGAAAAAGATTATCAAATGGCTTCAGGACTTTCTGAAAGTGTTGATTCTACTGATAGTGTTCGAGTTTTAACTAGAGCAAGATTGCCCTGGCTTTTAGTTGGACTTTTAGGAGGAATTTTTGGAGCGTTGGTAATTAACCAATACGAAGACACATTGCAGATTTACCCTGAAATGGCTCTTTTTATTCCATTAATCGCCGCAATGGGCGGTAACGTTGGCGTTCAATCATCTGCAATTATTGTACAAGGTTTAGCCAACAATAGCCTAGGGTTCGACAACCTTTTTCAGCGATTGGGAAAAGAATTATTGGTAGCTCTAGTAAATGGACTTGTGTGTAGTGTGTTAATTTTAGGTTACACCCTACTCTATAAAGACAATAATGCTTTAGCAGCAACTGTGAGTGTGGCTTTAGTTTTAGTAATTGCTTTCGCCGGGCTATTTGGCACTTTTGTTCCATTAATGTTAGATAAATACAAAATAGACCCTGCATTAGCCACGGGTCCATTTATAACTACCATGAATGACATTGTTGGGCTGTTTATCTATTTTGGAATAGGTCACTTTATGTACATTTGGTTGTCATGAAGCCCAAGGTTATTTTTATTGATTCCGTTCACCCCATTCTCTTCGAAAGACTTGAAAAAGAAGGCTATGAATGCCATTGGAAAACCCAACTTTCAAGAAGTGAAGTTCTGGCAATTTTACCTGAATATACGGGCGCTGTAATTCGAAGTAAATTCAAATTCGATGAAGAGGTTTTTACTTTTTGCGAACGACTAAAATGGATTGCGCGCTCTGGTGCGGGTATGGAGAACATTGACGCTAACATTGCTAAAACTAAAGGAATTCAACTTTTCAACTCACCTGAGGGGAATAGAGACGCTGTTGCCGAGCATTGTATCGCTATGATATTAAACTTATTCAACAACCTAAAGCGTTCAGATGCTGAAGTTCGAGAAGCGCAATGGAACCGAGAAAAAAACAGAGGCGTAGAGCTCAAAGGTAGAACAGTTGGCATTTTAGGTTATGGATTCATGGGCCAGGCACTTGCCGAGCGTTTGTGCGGTTTTGGAGTAACTACCATTGCTTACGATAAGTACAAAAGTGACTTCTCGAGTGAATTGGTAAAAGAGGTTAACTTGTCTGACTTTTTTAAGCAAACGGATATTTTAAGCATTCACTTACCGCTAACTGAGGAAACTACCTACCTAGTAGACAATCAATTTATTAATCAATTTCAAAAAAACATTTACCTCATTAATACAGCGAGAGGCAAAAATGTGAGAATAGCTGATTTAGTAAACGCCTTAGATTCCGGAAAGGTTTTAGGTGCATGCTTGGATGTATTAGAATACGAACAAACTTCGTTCGAAGACTTAAAAAAAGAAGACTTACCTCTGGCATTTCAGCAATTGATTGCTTCTGATAAAGTGGTTCTTACTCCACACGTAGCAGGCTGGACTCAGGAGTCTTATTTCAAACTAAGCGATGTGTTGGCGGATAAAATTCTAAAGTAATTTTATTCCAAATTCATCTCCTTTCAGCACAGAACGGTTGTCATACATTAAGTTATACAAACGCGTTCGCAAAATATCGCCCATAGAGTTGCACTCTAAAAAACTTTCATCGTTAAAGTGCTCTGCCAGTTCCTTTTTTAATTGATCGACCTTTTCTGGCAAACTAATCTCATCATCTTCTAAACAGTCTGACAAATCTTTTAAACGATACCGTGAAACCTTAATTCGGTTGGCAATTAACACGCGCTCCTCTTTTTGGTATTGGCGTATGGTTTTAGGATCAAGTAAATTTGAAACAAACTCTACAATTGGATTATTGTCTTTAAAAAACTGCGGCAAATACATGGTTTTATTACCTTCATACGTCTGCTGATCAAAATCAATGGCTCTAATTCGGTATTGCACCGCATCAAAATCTGGAGTTACATCCACAACATAATTGTAAGAGCGCATATCACCTAAAAGTCGCACAAAGCAACGTTCGTTGAACTTTACAAACTCTTTTGCCAATCGAATTTTGTTCAATTGCGGGTCAGTCAACCAACTCTTTATAAAAACATCACCCGGAATTCCGGCAATATGATCTTCAATAATGGTATTCCCATCTACAATATAGGATATTCTGTTGGGAGAAAGAATGTGCTCTAGTTCAAGCCCGTATATACGAGATGAATCTGCTTTTTTAATGTAAAAATAATCGTAGTTGTCGTTGAATTTATTGGTTACCCTTATTCTAAAAGGTTTTGAATTTCCGAAAGGACAATAATCAATTCGATTAACGTAAAGGTGTTCTAGTACTTCAATGTCTCCCTCGGTTTTCAGTAAAGCATATACACTGCTGAGCGCGGTATGTATTTCTTGCATATCACTTTGACTGTAAAAAACTGTTTCCCACAAGGTATCTTTTCCAGCATCGTTGTAGAGCGCGATAGAACTTTCGTAATGATTCAAATCTTCGTAGGAAATAGGAAGTGGTATCTCTCGCGAATACTCCTCTAAATATTGCCTTAAATGCTCTTTGATAGGGTAATGAACCTTTTTCTTAGAAATTTCATTCATACCGTTAAGGTAAGCATAATTCGGTTAAAAAATCCTCAAAATCGTAAGGCTTATTGTAGTATTGATCGGTGTAGGTGTTCACCATTATTTTTAGCAGCTCGGTTTCATCACCTTTCATTCTGTGTTCTATGAAAACATTTCCAAACAATTGCTCGTACGGTATTTGTCTTCTCAATTTT
>CAJQLW010000022.1 GCA_905479325.1 uncultured Flavobacteriales bacterium | reverse complement strand
GAAACCGAAACAGTTACCATTAGAGACCGTGATACCATGCAGCAAGAAAGAGTTGCCATAGCTGATTTACCAACAATTATAGCGGGCAAGTTGAAGTTGAAAAGCTAAAAACAACCTTAAGTAGCATCTAAAAAAAAAGCTCCAAGAATACAATCTTGGAGCTTTTTTTTGACGATTGTTGATGTTAAATCGATTGTTGTCTGAATAAACTACTTGTTTTCATTCATAATGTTTTATACAGAATTTTAGCAAAAGTTATTTTCATTTTTATTCTGTTATCAGTCTGATAATTTGGATCTTGTAGTCATTTAGATAGATAGGACGAAGTATATAAGAAGCAAGTTTGCAGAACAGAAATATCAGTATTGTAGTCCGTCCGAAAAGTGTGTTTGAGCTTTGTAAGTTACTTAATAGAAAGGCTGTATTTGGCTGATTTTGTTTGTTCAAAATCTACCTTGATCAGGTATATTTAGTCTAATTATGAATAAGTTAATTTGTCCATTAGTTAATTAAATGCTTTGCAGTTACAAGTTTGCAGAAACAAAAAGTCAGCTTATTAATTAGTTCTTATCCAAATGCTTTTATCAATCTTAGAAGTATCAATTTCAGATATTCTAATAAAATACTCGCCAATTTTAGAAACCTTATAAATTTTGGGATTTTTAGGATCAATATCCATGAAAGTACATCCAAATGGTTTTCTATAGATAAATTCATTTTTATTTAATCGACTCTTAAATAACTGCTTGCCATTAAGAATAGTACAAGAAGTTCCTGGGTAAGCAAAAAAGGTAATTATTATTGAAACAATTACGAGGGTCACACTCAAAAAAGCATGTGTAAAAATGTTTGATTTACTATTCTTAACTCTAAGGTTTATTATTAAAACTATAAAAGTTGCAATTGGAATTGTTAACATGAAAAAAGTAACAGAATTATACTTTTGGTCATTTTTAGCAAATTCCAACCCTGTAATTAATCTCAGGGCTGGCATCGTAAACCAAAATATGATTAGTGCTACACAACTAAAAGAAATAAATTTTAAAAATTTATTCAAACGTTTGGTAGTTAATATTGTGGCTATGCACCACAACACCCAAATAAACGTCAGAGTGCGCTTATTTCTATTTTATCCAAGTGTCAACATAATTTCAAATAAATCGAAATAAACGTATTAAGGCGTATGCACAAAAAAAGGGGCGATGTTTGTCGCCCCTTTTGTATTCTTGTCGTTATCGCTTAGTTGCTTTCCAACAGCTTAAATAATTCGTCCAATTTAGGAGTTAAAATTATCTCTGTTCTTCTGTTTTTCGCTCTACCTTCTTTGGTGTCGTTTGTTGAAATTGGTTCATAGTCTGCTCTTCCTGCAGCAGTTAATCGTTGCGCATCAATGTTGTTTTTCTCTAGTATAATTTTTACAACAGAAGTTGCTCTTTTCACACTTAAGTCCCAGTTGTCTTTAATTATGCCTGTGCTATTAAACGGCACGTTATCCGTGTGTCCTTCTACCAAAACATTAACATCGGCATTCTTTTCAAGTACTGCTCCTAGGTTGTTTAGCGCTTCTTTACCTTTTTTCTCAATGTCGTATTTACCCGAAGCAAACAGCAAACTTTCATCTAGCGAAACATACACTTTTCCGTTTTTTTGCTCAATGGTTAAGCCATTGTTTTCAAAGCCTAAAAGAGCATCCTGAACCTTAGCTTTCAACGCCAATACAGCAGAATCTTTTCTTGCCAAAACAGCTTCTAATTCATTTACTCGTTCCTCTCTTTTTTCAAGCTCGGTTTTCAATTGAGCCAAGTTTTTTTCTTTGGCTTCTAGGTTTTTCCTTGCTTCTTCAAGTGCCGTAGTTCGGTCTCTCAAATTTTTCTGAGACTCTGTTAAGTTTTTAAACATATCTGCACTTTCAGCTTCTCTGCCTGCTAAAAGTTCTTTGTTTTTCTCCAATAAAAGCTCATAGGTTTGATTCAACTGATCGTAGTTTTTTGTCATTAAGCGTAGTGATCTGCCTTGAACGGTGGTGTCGGAACTTAGCGCTTTAAGGTTTTTGAGCAAGTCCTTGTATTTCTCATTTACCTCGGTAAAGTCCTCATCTAATTTTCTATTGGCTTCTTCTAAAGCAGCTCTTTGCTCTTCGCAAATTTCTTTTTTTCGTTTAATATCTTCCACTTTTTTCGCTGGCACACAGGCAGCAAACATAGAAATGAAAAGTAAGGCAACAGCAATTTTCTGCTTTATCATAGTTTATGGTATTTAGTACAATGTTAAACACAAATGGTTCCGTTAAATTGCAGCAACTACGGTACTTTTAAACAGAAGATTGTCAATGGTTGAATCGAAGAATCAATGAATCACCGAATGAGTCAATCAATGGATAGATGAATAAGGTAATAGTTAATGAGTTATTAAAAATATTCCTCAACCTAATCTTTTGATTTGTATACTCTAACGGTCTAAAAGTCTCAAAGCCCAACAGTCTAATAGTCTCACCATCTCAAAGTCTTATAGTCTAAAAATCTCACAGTCTTAAAGTCTCAAAGTCTCACCATCTCACTCTTCAATCTCTAATAAAATCGGACAATGGTCAGAATGTTTTGCTTCAGGAAGTATTGCTGCTCTTCTCAGTCGATCCCTTAGCGGGGTGCTTGCCATTTGGTAGTCAATTCGCCAACCTAAATTTTTGCCTCTTGCACCAGCTCTGTAGCTCCACCAACTGTAATTATGCGGTTCCATGTTGAAAAATCGGAACGTGTCAATGAAACCCGAATCAATAAATTGGCTTACCCATTCTCTTTCTTCCGGAAGAAAACCAGATGTTTTTTGCTGTTTGGTTGGGTTGTGAATGTCAATGTCGAGGTGACAAATGTTATAATCGCCACTGATAATTAGATTCGGTATTTCTTTTTTTAGTGCATTAATGTATTCGTGAAAATCGGCTAACCATTCCATTTTAAAACTTTGGCGCAATTCATTTGAACCCGAAGGCATGTATACCGACATGACAGAAAAGTTATCGAAATCTGCGCGGATTACTCGACCTTCCGCATCGTACTTTTCAATTCCGCAGCCATATTCTACGTGGTTTGGTTTTTCTTTGGTCCAAATGGCAGTTCCGCTATAGCCTTTTTTTTGAGCAGGATA
Source organism: uncultured Flavobacteriales bacterium (assembly GCA_905479325.1). Lineage (GTDB taxonomy): Bacteria > Bacteroidota > Bacteroidia > Flavobacteriales_E > Vicingaceae > NORP294. The sequence continues at coordinate 288 of CAJQLW010000022.1, read as the reverse complement.
CCAATAGTGGTGATAGTCTAAACCCTCTAAAAAGTCAGCCTCAAGTTGCTCCGGAGTTGCTTTAATTTCTTGCAAGCACAATATATCGGGATTGGCAGCTCCTAACCAATGCATAAAGTCTTTTTTAAGTGCTGCTCGAATGCCATTTATGTTGTAAGAAATTATTCTTTTCATGCGTTCTTCTGTTTTTTAATAATCTGTATTGTAAAGTTATATGCCTAAGAAGTGCTATCTTGGTTCACACAGTTAAATTCCGAATTATTTTCAAATATAAAGTTTGCTGTAAAA
>CAJQLW010000021.1 GCA_905479325.1 uncultured Flavobacteriales bacterium | reverse complement strand
TGCCTGATCTCTATATTCTTTAAACTTATTCTTACAGCTCTGTTCGTCGGGAAACTCTGAAATAAAACTAATTAGCGACATATAATTACATTTTTAACCCAAGGTAAATATACGGATATTCATTTAAATTTTCTTTTAATAACTCGTGCATTAACGCCGCTTGGTAAACTGACTCTAATAAGCCAGGCCCAAGTCCATTATAGACCTTAAAAATTGCACCTCGTATTTTATATGAAATATCATTCTCAGTCATGGTTTGTTATTTTACCCGCAGATGGCTTATTGGTAGTGAAATATTCACTATAGTAATGAACCCGAATCAGCGATAATCTGCGAGATTTGCGGGATTTTTTTACATTTTACTTATTCTACTCCTCAACAAATGATCTACCAAAACCAAAGCCGTCATCGCCGTAACAATTGGCACAGCTCGGGGAACTACGCAAGCATCGTGTCTGCCTTTACCCGCCACCTCAGTTTCTTCTCCGTTTTTATCTACACTTGCTTGACTTTTCATAATGGTTGCAACCGGCTTAAATGCAGTTCTAAAGTAGATGTCTTCTCCGTTTGAAATACCACCTTGAATCCCTCCAGAGTAATTGGTTTTTGTCCGAATGCCTTCCTCCGTTTGCTTAAACTCATCGTTGTGCTGAGAACCTCTCATTTCAGGAGCACAGAAACCGGAGCCGTATTCAAAACCTTTTACCGCATTAATGCTCAACATTGCCTTTGCCAAATCTGCATGTAATTTATCAAATACCGGCTCACCCAAACCAACCGGACAATTTTTTACCAACGTTTGAATTACTCCCCCTATGGTATCTCCTTCCTTTTTTACTTTCAAAATAAAATCAGACATCTTTTTAGCCATCTCGCCATCAGGACAGCGAACCTCATTTTGAAAAGTTTGGGAAAAATCAATTTCATTAAATTCTTGCAACAAAGCAATACTGCCAACTTGCTGAACATACGAGTAGATTTCAACACCTTGGTGTTTTAAGACCAATTGAGCAATGGCGCCTGCTACTACTCTGCATGCGGTTTCTCTTGCAGAAGATCTTCCTCCACCTCGATAATCCCGATTACCATATTTGGCTTCGTAGGTATAGTCTGCATGAGAAGGCCTGAACTTATCTTGAATGTGACTATAGTCTTTCGATTTTTGATCTTTGTTTTTGATTTGAAAGCCAATTGGAGTTCCAGTTGTTTTTCCTTCGAATATTCCCGACAGAAACTCTACTTTGTCTTCCTCTTTTCTTTGTGTAGTCAGCTTTGATTGACCTGGTTTTCTGCGGTCGAGTTCTGTTTGAATAAATTCGAAGTCTACTTCTAACTCTGCAGGACAACCGTCAATAATACCGCCGATGGCGACACCATGTGATTCACCAAACGTGGTTAGCTGAAAGATTTTACCAAAAGTGTTTCCTGCCATGGAATCAAAAATAGCTTTTTTGAGTGGCTTAAAAGTTTCTATTAAATTATTTATTCCGACTAATATTGGAACATAAATTTAACTTTTCTAATATTTCTGCCCAATCTTCAATTTTGACACAAAAAAAATACTATTTATCCTATTTAATTTTCAGTGAGATTGTTTTTATTTAGAATTCATAAGCTAGATCAAAGGCTAGACCGATTGACGCATTTCCGGCTCCAAATCTCGCAGGATAGGAATCGTTTCTAAATATTTGAAAAATAACCCCTCCCATAAATTCATCAGTCTTATTACCATCATCGTCGTAAAAATTAAATACTAAAGGGCTGAATACATTAGTAATTTCAAAAGGAACAGGCAAGGGTATTGGCAAAGGAGCGCTCTGAGCATTATTAAATGTTGGAAAATCATAAATCTTAACTGAATTTTGAGTAGCAATTATATAAATATCCGGTCTTGAGTCATCATCATATGGCAGTCCACCAAACTTTATATCATTATACCTTGTAACTACCAGATTTGAAATTATAATTTTTCTTGGCTGTGGTTGACTTTTAAAACTTAAATTTTCCGTTCTATCAGCTTTTACGCACGTACCATCTACACAATATTCATCTGGATTGCATTCAGTGTCATAACACAAATTAAAATTCTCTTGTTTACAAGAAAACAAAAAAATTAAAAACAAAAAAAGCAAGCAATATCTCATAATTAACTAAGGGTTATAGGTGTACATCGATGTATTACTCTCCTTATTTAAGTATTCATTATATAAGGTAATAAAGAAGGTGGTTGGTGCATCGCAATTAATATTAAGAATTACTGATTCATTGTTCTTCGGTATCTTAACAGCTGTATTTATTTCTTTTTTAAATAAAACGTGGGTATATGTTATTGAATCCGGTAAATTTTCATTTTTAACACTAAAAAACAATTTCACCACATTACAACTTAGAAGTTCAGAATTATCGATTGTCACAAAATCAACTACCTCATTAGCGTATCTATTTTCTAAAGTTACATCCTCAAAGTCATTATCTTTATTGCAAGAATAAAATAAAAGAAGCACACTTATTATAACTATATTCTTCATGCTTCTAAAACTTTGAATTTATAGTTAAACCAAGGTTGTTATTCAAGTTTGGTCTTACTGTAATTCCCGAAAGCAAAGGACTTTCTGTGTAAGTTGGTTTTTTTATTTTTTTGGCAATTTTCCATCCAAAATAGGTGGTAATTATAGCAGCAGCTGCACCTATTTGCAAATTCCTGTACCTTCTATTTAAAGCATCAACCGACTCAACATAATTGGTTGTATTTTGGTTGTATTTCGCTTTAAAAAAACCGAAATCATTCGACCAAAAAGATTGTTCATATTGACCTTTATACAAGTTAACCTCATTTTCAAACCGCTCTGCATCATCTTTAAATTTATTAATATCCGAGATAGAGTTAAGTGCATAAATTAAATAAGATACACCAAAGCCATATTTTAAAACGCCTTGAGAAACATGATATCTCTTTCTTTTAAATTCATACTTTTTATACACTTCAGAATAATCTAATTTCATTCTGACAGTTACAATATCCGAATCTTTTACGTGAATTTTCTTTTCTAACAATTCTCTTTTCGCCATCCAAGCTTTTATGACATAGTTACCTGTATCTATATCGTAAAACTTACCATATTCCAACGTTTGATCGCCAAGCTTAATAATTGCCCCTTGAGGCTGAGTTAATACCCTAAATGAGCCTTTGTTTTGAGCCTGTAAAAACAAAGGGAAAAATAGAATTAATAGAAAATTGTATTTCAATATATTACGTTTTGAACAAAGCTAATAAAAAAAAAAACTAATTGATTTTAAAATCATTTTCCACTTCACTTATAATTTAGCAATTGGTTAATTATTAAACAATTGACTATTTCGTCAACTTGAGTTGGATTGTTTTTAAGCATTAAGAACGATCACAAATACTTAAATCCGATTAAAACAGTAAGTAAATGACGATTTATTTTAGTAAAATATTTAAATATAGAGTATTAACTTCTAACGAAATAATTTCAAATTTAATAGAGAATGATTTACTTTACACTTTAAAATAATCACATTATGGGAAGAGCGTTTGAATACCGAAGAGCTGCAAAAGAGAAACGATGGGACAAAATGTCGAAGGTGTTTCCAAAGCTGGCGAAAAAAATTACCTTGGCTGCAAAAGAAGGAGGAATGGACCCTGAGACCAATGCCGCTTTGAGAACTGCCATTCAAAATGCGAAGGGCGAAAACATGCCCAAAGACAACATTGACAATGCCATTAAACGAGCCGAAGCAAAAGATTTAGCTTCTTTTGAAGAAGTAAATTATGAAGGCAAAGGCCCGCATGGTGTTCAGATATTTATTGAATGTGCAACCGACAATACGACAAGAACTGTTGCCGATGTAAAATCGTATTTCAATAAAGCAGGTGGAAGCATTGTTCCTACCGGTTCTTTGGAGTATATGTTTAATAGAAGAGCCGTTGTTGAATTTGAATTAAAAGACGGATTGGATCCGGAAGAGTTAGAATTAGAATTAATTGATGCCGGCCTAGAAGAGATTGAAGTAGATGGAACAACTGCATATGCCTACGCAGCTTGGACAGACTTTGGAACCTTAACTTCTGCTTTCGAAGAAAAAGGAATTGAAGTGACCAAGGCAGATTTGCAACGTTTTCCAACTTCACCGGTTGAGTTTGATGATGAGCAGATGAAAGACATTGATAAAATGCTAGACAAGCTGGAAGATAACGACGATATTCAAGCGGTTTACACAAATATAGCTTAAACAAATAGATCAATACTTTTCAAAAAGCCTCGCATAAAGCGGGGCTTTTTAGTTTTGACTCATTGATTCAATTTCCATTTCTTAATTCTGCACATTACACTTATCATTTTTTATATAAAAATGCACAATAGGATTATCATTTATAATTAAATTATGGTAATCTTACTTATCATAATGACTAAAAATTGGTAGAAACATCTATTTTGATAAGTACAACTATCATTTTATTTGTATTTTTGCATGGTTAACTTACCATAATGGACATTCAAGTATTATTAGATAGTCAGGAAAGGATTTTGAACGGCACCTCTATGGAGCCAAAGCGGTACCTGTTTGACAGTATCGATTGGGAACAACAATTGATTGCGATTACCGGACAACGAGGAACTGGAAAAACGACTTTGCTTATTCAAAGAGTTAAAGCCAACAGAGACTCTGGAAAGTACCTCTACATTTCAGCGGACAGCTTATACATTTATGGGTTCAAATTAATTGAAGTTGCCTTGGCGCATTACAATAACGGTGGCGAATATTTGTACATCGATGAGATTCACAAGTACGAAAAATGGTCAGGTGAGGTAAAACACATCTACGATAGCATTCCGAAACTAAAAGTTGTATTCACGGGCAGTTCCATTCTTGATATTTTGAAAGGTTACGGCGATTTGAGCAGAAGAGCAGTTCCGTACATTTTGCATGGTTTATCGTTTAGAGAGTATTTGAATTTTGAATTAGAACTGGATTTGCCGGTGGTAGATTTAGAAACCATTTCTGCCGGAAGGTTTCCGTTGACAATTGAACAGCCTTTGTATCATTTCAACAATTACCTCAAAAAAGGATTCTACCCTTTTTACCAAGAAAAATCGTTTGAAATAAAGATGATTAACGTGGTTAACGCCATTATGGAAGTGGATTTGGTTCATTATTTGGATTTGAAACCTTCCACCATTATGAAATTGAAAAAGTTACTTCGAATTATTGCGGAGAGCGTTCCGTTTAAACCCAACATCAGCAAGTTAGCCGAGAAAACGAACATTTCAAGAAATTTACTGGTGGAGTATCTGAATTATTTGGAACGAGCCGGTCTAATTTCTCAATTCGCTTCTTCTGCCAAAGGAATACAAGGCTTAGCAAAACCAGAGAAGGTATATTTAGACAATACCAACCTGAATTTCACATTAGTAGAGCCTCAAAAAAGCGATATTGGCAATGTACGAGAGACCTTTTTCATGTCGCAATTAAGGACTTTGGGAAAGGAAATAAGCATTCCCCCGAAGGGAGACTTTTTATTGGGAGACACCGTTTACGAAGTGGGCGGAAAAAATAAAAAAATGGCTAACTATAAAAACATGGAACGAGTTATTTTGGCGAAAGATGACATTATTGTCGCCTACCAAAATCAAATTCCATTGTACCAATTTGGCTTTTTATACTAATGCTATTTTGTAAGTTTGAATCAATACAAAAAACAACATTTCACGCATGCTGATTAAAAACATTAAATCACTTTTACAAACCAGTGCACCAACAAAAGCCCTTCGAGGAAAAAAACTGTCCGAATTGAAAAGGATAGATAACGCTTGGTTGTTAATTGAAAATGATAGCATAAAAGACTTTGGCGCAATGGATACTTGTCCAGAAACTACCAACAACACCATCGATGCAACAGGTAAAATGGTGCTCCCAACATGGTGCGATTCTCATACCCACTTGGTTTTTGCCACAAGCAGAGAAGAAGAGTTTGAAATGCGCTTAAAAGGTAAAAGCTATGAAGAAATTGCATTGGCAGGTGGTGGAATTTTAAATTCAGCTAAAAAACTTCAAAATACTTCGGAAGACGACTTGTTTAACTCAGCGTGGAAAAGGTTGATGCAAGTAATAAAAATGGGAACTGGTGCCATTGAAATTAAAAGTGGCTATGGACTATCAGTTGAAGGTGAGTTAAAAATGCTGCGGGTGATTAAACGACTGAAAGAAAAGAGCCCGATTCCAATAAAAGCCAATTTTTTGGGAGCTCACTCCTACCCTGCCGAATACAAGAACAACCACCAAGGCTACATCGACTTAATTGTGAACGAAATGCTACCTCAAATTGCCGAGGAAGGTTTGGCCGATTACATCGACGCATTTTGCGAAAAAGTAGCCTTTTCGGTGGAAGAAACAGAACAAATCATAAAAGCAGGAGCTCAATATGGTTTGAAGCCGAAAATTCACACCAATCAATTCAATTGCATGGGAGGAATTGAACTGTGTGTCGCCAATAATGCTTTATCGGTAGATCATTTAGAGGTAGTTAACGATGCAGAAATTGAATGCTTGAAGAACTCTGAAACCATTGCGACACTGTTGCCTTCTGCCCCCTTCTTTTTAAGTGACCCTTACCAACCGGGAAGGAAACTCGTAGATGAAGGTGTTGCCGTTGCGTTAGCATCAGATTATAATCCGGGTTCATCGCCCTCGGGAAATATGAACTTGGTGGTTTCGTTAGCATGTGTTAAGTTAAAAATGACACCTGAGGAAGCCATAAACGCAGCTACCATAAACGGAGCCTTTGCCATGGAATTGCAAAACGAATATGGAAGTATTGCCGTTGGGAAAAAGGCCAATTTAATGATCACAGAAGAAATAAATTCACTTGCGTTTATTCCTTATTCTTTTGGAAAAGACTCAATAGAACAGGTAATTATTAATGGAAAAATCATTTAACATGCACTTAGACTTAATTCAATCGAAAGATATTTGGAAGCTTTGTTCGCAGCGAAAAGGAGAAACAAAATTGGGCGAAAAAATGCTTGCAGGAAGCGATTATGCTGATAGTGACCTGCAAAACTGCCCTGCCCAATTTGTTATTGTTGGAATTCCTGAAGATGTAGGACCTAGAGCCAACGAAGGAAGAGGAGGTGCATCGAGTGCCTGGAAAGAGTTTTTATCGAAATTTTTAAACGTTCAAGAAACGGAATTACTCTCGGGACAAGACATTTTACTGTTAGGAGCCTTCAATTTTAATCGGTTAGAAGGCTACGAATTTGGCAGTTTAAAGCAGCTACGAAAAGTTGTGGAACAGATTGACGAAGAAGTGACTGCGATAATTGAGCGAATTGTTGCTGCCAACAAAATTCCCATTGTAATCGGTGGCGGTCATAATAACTGTTATGGTCTACTAAAAGGAACTTCAAAAGCCTTACAGCAAGCCATTAATTGCGTTAACCTTGATCCACATGCCGATTACAGGCCTTTAGAGGGAAGACATTCCGGCAATGGTTTCTCGTATGCAAAAAGTGAGGGTTTCCTCGAAAAATACTCAATTGTTGGTTTGCACGAAAATTACAATTCACAAGAAATGATTGATCGCATGGAGCAAGATTTGGTAGACTATTCAACTTATGAAACTATTTTTCTGCGCAACGAAATTGACTTTGAAGACGCCGTCAACATTAGTTTAACCTTTGTTGGTGCACAGCCATATGGTGTGGAGTTAGACTGCGATGCAATTGAAAACTTTCCTTCATCTGCTCAAACTCCGTCGGGCATTAGTGCCTTGCAAGCTCGGCAGTATTTACACCAAGCAGGGCGACTGCCCAATGCACGTTATTTGCATTTACCTGAAGCTGCTCCCTCACTTTCAACAGATGAAAATGCGGGGCCACAAGTTGGTAAGTTACTCAGTTATTTTGTAAGCGATTTTATTAAAGCAAAAACTCAATTTTGAATTATAAATCTGAGAATTTTGAATTTATACTGCACTGCCGCATTTAGAAACCTTTAAATTCCCTTGTAGGGAAAACTAGCAATAACGCTTCACAAAACCCTTTTCGTTTACACGAACTATTTCGTAATTTAAAATTTCATAATTCGTAATTCCTAAACCGATTGAAAATTATAGAATGCATTCCGAACTTCTCAGAAGGAGCAAACCAAGAAACCTTAGCGGCGATTGCAAAAGCTATTCAGTCAAGTAAGGGTGTAAAATTATTACACCAAGATTCAGGAATAGCAGCTAACCGAACTGTTTTTTCCTATGCCGGAGAAGTTGATGCTGTTTTTGAAGCAACCTTCAAGGCCATGCAAGCGGCCAGTGAATTAATTGACATGCGAAACCACAAGGGCGAACACCCTAGAATTGGAGCGTGTGACGTTTGTCCCTTTGTTCCTATCTCAGGAATCAGCATGCAAGAGTTAATTCCATTGGTGAACGAATTTGCCAATAGAGTTGCTGAAGAGCTAGGCATTCCTATTTTCTTGTATGAGGAGTCAGCGAGTAACGAAACTCGAAGAAATTTGGCCAAACACAGAATTGGAGATTACGAACAATTGGAAAGTCGAATAGCAAGCAAAAAGTGGTTGCCCGACTTTGGAAATTTTAATCCTAAAACTGGTGGAACTGTTATGGGAGCAAGAAACTTCCTCGTGGCGTATAACATTAACCTCAATACAAAAGATTCTAAAATTGCACAAGAAATTGCATTTGACTTAAGAGAATTAGGCCGCCCAATTGGAAAGGAGAATGGTAAAACCATATACCAACCAGGGTTACTAAAAAAGGTAAAAGCAATCGGCTGGTACATTAAAGATTTTGACATAGCGCAGGTTTCCATTAACCTAATCGACTATAAAACGACTAGCTTGTATGAAGTTTTTGAAACAACAAAGCAGTTGGCCGAAAAGTATGGAGTTACTGTAACAGGTTCTGAGTTAATTGGTCTTATTCCGAAATCAGCCCTGCTAGAAACAGGAAAAAAGTATTCTCTCCAAGCTGATGTAGAAGAGCAAGAAACAATCAACCTAGCAATTGAAAAACTTGGTTTGGATGAACTAGCTCCGTTTGACCCAAAAAAACGTATACTTGAGTACGTTTTGAATGCATAAAAACATGAGTAAATCAAGTACATCCTTTTTAGTGCAGCTGGTTTATTTCTTTCCGTTGCAGTTACTTTTTGTGCACATCAAAAAAAACCAGCAACTGTTGCTTTTTTGGTTTATGTTGTTTTTAACCATTACCGGAAACCTCGGATTAAAATACGGTATTCCTTACTTGTTTTTAGCCCCAGAATACCTTTGAGAGCTTAGTTTTATGAGCTACTTCATTGTTGGTTTCGCCATTGGCGGCTTTGTAGTTGCTTTTAATTTATCCAGCTACATTATGAATGGTTTTCGCTTTCCATTCTTAGCAACTCTATCTAAGCCCTTCTTTAAATACTCTTTAAACAATTCTTTAATTCCATCCATTTTTATTGTCACCTATTTACTTTACGCGTACTCCTTTTTATCTACCAATGAAAGCTTTAGTGAGGTAGAAATAATTTACAGACTGTTTGGATTTGTGTTGGGCTACGTACTTTTTACAGTAAGTTCAACCTTGTATTTTTTAGCTACCAATAAAGATTTTGAAAAACTTTTTGGAAAAGAAATTGCCAAAGTTTTGGCGCTAGGCACGACAGAAGAAGGGCCAACTAACGCCATTCTGCAAAAGAAAAACAAACTATGGTATGAGAACAACGATGATAAAAGCTGGAGAATTGAAAGTTATTTAAATGCTCGTTTAAAAGTTAAAGCAACCCGACCTTCCAATCATTACGACAAGGAAATGCTTTCGAAAGTATTTCGGCAAAACCATGTAAATGCCTCATTTTTTCAACTAACGGTGGTTGCCTCTATTTTAATATTGGGTGCTTTTCGAGAAAATGAAGTGCTGCTAATTCCGGCAGGAGCTTCTATTATTTTACTTCTTACCATCTTGTTAATGCTGAGTTCAGCCATACGTTCTTGGACAAAAGGATGGACGCTCATCATCCTCATAATATCCTTTTTCGTTCTCAATCAACTCTCAAAATCCGACAATCATTACTTTGAAAGTAAGGCATTTGGCATGAGTTATAAAAACGAAGTGGACTATGCTAAAAGTTTAACTTTTCCGTCAACTGAAGAAGTAAAATCGGATGTTGCATTGGCCATACAGCGCTTGTAAAATTGGAAAAAGAGAACGGGACAAGAAAAACCCGTAGCTATTTTTGTTGCAACGAGTGGCGGTGGTTCAAGAGCAGCCATGTGGTCGTTTTTGGCCATGCAACATTTAAACGAACAAACCCGAGGTGAGCTGATGCATCATATCAATTTGGGTACCGGCTCATCTGGAGGAATGATTGGTTTGGCTTATCACCGAGAATTGTACCTGCAAAATAAACTGCAGAGCAAGCAAGTAAAAAATATGGGGAAAGATATTTTGAACCCCACCATCTTTACCCTAGCCGTGAATGATGTCTTGATTCGAAGTCATCGTTTTGAGCTGAATGGTGAAACGCATTGGAAAGATCGAGGGTACATTTTTGAGAAGGAACTGCACAAGAATACCGACTCCGTTCTGGCTAAAACGCTGGGCGATTATCGCGAGGCTGAACTTTCTGCTAAAATCCCTTCTTTTATCATTACGCCTTCCATCATAAACGACAACAGAAGACTACTCGTCTCCAACTTCCCTCTTCGCTTTCTTTGCACCAACAATAACGAGAATGTTGATTTCCAAAGCTTGTTTGTAAACAACAGTCCCAACCAATTGGATTTTACTACTCTGCTCAGAATGAACGCTTCATTCCCTTACGTTTTACCTTCAGTAAGTTTACCCACTCAACCGAAAGTTGAAGTTTTTGATTCAGGTTTGAAAGACAATTTTGGAATGATCACCACCCTAAATTACATTGAGCAGCTGAAAGAATGGTTCCAAGAAAACACCTCACAAATTGTTATTCTGCAAATTAAAGATGGTTTAGATCAAGATAAAGTTCCACAAAATAGAGCGCAAAGCATGGTGAACGAACTACTTGGGCCGTTTGGTAGCCTGTATTGGAATTGGTTTGATGTGCAGAAATACGACCACTTAGAATTAGCCCATTATTTGCAAGCGGCATACAAAGGCAAAATAGAAATTTTACCCTACAATTTAAATAAAAGTGCGGAGGCACCCATTTCGTTAAGTTGGCATTTGAACGCAAGGGAGAAACAACAAATACTAAATTCAGTATCTTTAGAAGCAAATAAAGCAACAGAAAAACGCTTAAAACAACTTTTAAACTCTGCCTTATGAAACGATTACAAATCAACCTTGCCACCTTACTGTTCATTAGTTTAGTAGCTTGTAATGAAACAACTAAAAAAGAATACCATGCTGATCACGAAAACTTTAAACAAGAAATTGAGGGAATGAAGACAAAATTGGAAGCGACTGAAGCCCAACTTTTAAATGTTAGCGCAGAATTGTCTGAGCTGAAAAATGAATTAAAAAGCGACTCCATTATTATAGGCAATGAATAGAGTTTTATTCTTTTTTTCCTTCCTTTTATGCATTTATGTTTCTGCTCAAAAGAACGATTCTCTCGAATTTTATTATTCTAGCTACGAATTCCAAAAGGCAGTAAATTCTGTAAGCTTAGAGTCTCTGCTACCTGCTTCAGATTTCTACCTGCTCGCTAAAAGTTACAGCAAACTCGGTCAAAGTGAAGAGGCATTAAAGGCGGTAAAAAAGGCGCTTGAACAAGACAGTTTAAATGTTACCTACCTGAATTTTTTAGGCGAGCAGCAACTTAAGTTAGACGACAAAATGGGAGCCTACTTAATTTATTTGCAATTAAGTATACTGCAACCGAACAATGCCTATTACTATAAAAGAATGGGACAAGCTCTCACCAATAGTCCTTACACAAGTATTTCTAGAGCACAACTATTTTTTGTTTTTAAAGACTCTTCTCGAACAAATCTAAATCGAGAAACCTTGCTAAAAGCTAGGAAATTTCTTGACTCACTAAACCTGCCAACACACGTTTACGCTGCCTTTGAGCGAGCAATTGAGTTAAATCCAAATGACGTTGAAAGCAAAATCGCTTTGATCGAAATTTCCCTTAAAATAAACAACGTAGGCCGAGCTGATGTGTTAAACCGAAGTTGCTTGGAACAACACCCTGAAAATAAAAAGTTTGTAATGCAGGCCATTAACATTGCGTATCGACTGAGGGATTATAAGGATGTAGTTTCAAAATGCAATTTGTATTACAACATTGCTGACAGCAATTTAGTGGTTCAAAAATTAGAGGGAATTGCGCAATTTCATTTGAATGAGTTTGAAAAGTGCATTCAGCGTTTATCTAACGTTATAAAAGTAGATGAAGATTCTGAAGTTCTGCATTATTATGTTGGCCTATCGTATCAAGAAATTGGAAACAATGAAGAAGCGGCAAATTACTTAGGCAAGGCAATTGAGTTGGGTATTAGCGAAAACATTGGGAATTATTATACTCGTTTGGCTATCGTTGAAGAAGAATTGGGGAATTATCAAAAATCCATTCAACTATACAAAGCGGCATACAGCGAAACAAAAGACAAAATACTTCTCTATCATTTGGCTAGAAACTACGATACGTTCTTCAAGGATAAAAACACAGCCTTAAAATATTACGAGCTCTATTTAGAAGAAAATGATTCCTCAAATATGGAGTATCTTGAATATTCAAAAGACCGAGTTAGCGAATTGAAAGTGGCCAAACATTTTAGTTTAGATTCTTTGTAGTAAATATCCATTCTTTTACAACTATATCTAATTTCATCGGTTTACTTTTGTACAAAACAATCAAACATGGATTTGAATACCATAGAAGAGGCCATTGACGCCATAAAAAACGGAGAGATTATTATTGTAGTTGACGATGAGGATCGAGAGAATGAAGGCGATTTTTTAATTGCCGCAGAGAAGGTTAACCCACAAGTTATCAATTTTATGGCAACTCACGGAAGGGGTTTAATTTGCGCTCCGTTAGTTGAAGAGCGTTGCGATGAGTTAGGCCTTAACCTCATGGTAGATCAAAATACAGCAGCCTACGAAACACCGTTCACCGTTTCTATTGATTTGATTGGTCACGGTACTTCTACCGGAATTTCCGCAAGCGATCGCTCAAAAACGGTTCTTGCATTGGTAAATCCTGAAACAAAAGCAGAAGAACTTGGTAAACCAGGACACATTTTCCCATTACGGGCTAAAAAAGGCGGTGTTTTAAGACGAGCCGGACATACCGAAGCAGCGATTGATTTTGCGCGTTTAGCCGGAATGCAACCTGCAGGCGTTATTGTAGAAATTATGAATGAAGATGGCACCATGGCACGTCTTCCTGACTTGATAAAAATTGCTAAAAAGCACGACTTAAAGTTGGTCACCATTAAAGATTTAATTGCTTACAGAATGAAGCACGAATCGTTGGTGACCAGAGAAATAGAAATAAAATTGCCAACTGAATACGGTGATTTTAACATGGTGCACTACACCCAAACCACAACCGGAGAAGAGCATTTAGCACTAACCAAAGGTACTTGGGCTGAAGATGAGAAGGTTTTAGTTCGAGTTCACTCCTCTTGCATGACTGGAGATATTTTTGGTTCTTGCAGATGCGATTGTGGACCTCAATTACAAGAAGCAATGCGAAGCATAGAAGCGGCTGGAAAGGGTGTAATTGTATACATGAACCAAGAGGGCCGTGGCATTGGGTTGTTGAACAAATTAAAGGCCTACAAATTACAAGAAGAAGGCTACGATACCGTTGATGCGAACTTGAAATTAGGCTTCAACATGGACAATAGAGATTATGGTATTGGAGCTCAAATTTTAAGAGATTTAGGCGTAACTAAAATGAAGTTGATGACCAATAACCCTAAAAAACGAACTGGGCTAATCGGCTATGGACTAGAAATTGTTGAGAATGTTGCCTTAGAAATAGCTTCTAATGAACACAATGCTTCGTACTTAAAAACGAAGAAAGACAAAATGGGACATTCCCTTAAATTGAACAGCTAAGCGCACATTTAATTTTATGTATTCGTAATTTGCGGCTACTTTGAGAAGCAATGGATTCGTCAGTCGTGTAGTGTTTGCTACAAACCTTTTGGTTGTAATTGCCACGCTATTCGCTTATGTTTCGCCTTATTTTAGTCCCAACACTTTTTGGCCACTCGCATTTTTTGGTTTAGCAACTCCCTATTTGCTGTTGCTGAATGTCATTTTTGCTCTGTTTTGGTTGTTTCGAGCCAAAAGCCTTTTTGTTGTTTCGCTCATTATTGTTGCCTTAGGTTACCAAACCATTCCCAAATACATACAACTGCATTTTGGCAAAAAAGAATTGTCACAAGCATCGTTTAAAGTCATGTCGTTCAACGTTCGTGTATTTGACTTGTACATGTGGACGAAAGAAAAAACCACACGAAACCAAATTTTAGACTTCTTAAAAGCAGAGGATCCCGATGTGTTGTGTTTGCAAGAATTTTACCAGAAAGACAATCAACATAAACACTACGAATTCAAAACACTAGATACTCTTGTAAAAATCTTATCTGCCAAAAATTACCATGCTCACTATACTACAACGCTGCGCGAAACAGACCATTGGGGCTTGATTACCTTCTCAAAATTCCCCATTGTAAACAAAGGGGTTGTTCCTTTTGAAAACCAAGGAGATAATGCCGCAATTTTTACCGACCTTGAAGTGAATGGAAAAACACTGAGAGTGTACAACAATCATTTGGCTTCGATAAAATTGGCCAAGCGAGATTATAAAACCATGAAAACCATCAATGAGCAAGATTATTCCAACATTTTTAACAAAAGTATTGGCCTTCTGGAAAAGGTAAAACACGGTTTTGAAAAGCGCTCGCTGCAAGCAGACTTGATACAAGAAAGCATTGAAAAATCTCCTTTTCCTGTTATTGTTTGTGGAGATTTTAACGATAGTCCTACCTCCTATTCTTATCGCACAATAAAGGGAGATTTAACGGACACCTACGTAGAAAGTGGTTCAGGTTTTGGAAGAACCTACATTGGCGAATTTCCTTCTTTTCGAATTGATTACATTTTTGCGGATACCACCTTTATCAGTTCGTCGTATAAAACAAATGCTGTAGAACTTTCAGATCATCATCCGATAAGTGTTCAACTAGATTGGAAATAAAACAAAATTTGAGGAACCAAAAGCACAAACTAAGTGTTACTACAACACAATGCAAGTAATAGAAAAACACAACTTAGACGAAAGAGCCGTTGACCGAATTGTGGAAATGGCTTGGGAAGACCGAACTCCTTTCGAAGCAATTGAGTTTCAATTTGGGGTAACAGAAAAAGAGGTAATTCAGTTGATGAAGGACCAAATGAAGTTACGCAACTGGAAAAAATGGAGAGCAAGAGTTCAAGGTAGAAAAACCAAGCACGCTTTTTTAAGAAGCTCAGAAGTGGGACGATTTAAATGCTCCATGCAGCGACAAATTACCCGAAACAAAATCTCGAAACGATAGAATTTTATATCTTGCACGCTTAGAAATAGCAGCATGGTAAACAAGCAAGAATTGATTCAACTCGTTAATCAATACCCGACAAACGATCATCACAAACAACAAATTCTAGCTTTTCTTCATGAAAATGAAGATTTTTGGACAAAAGGGAATATTGCAGGACAAATTACTGCAGCCTGTTGGGTGGTGAACAAAACCCTTACTAAAGCGCTGATGACCCACCACAAAAAACTTGATAGATGGTTGCAAATTGGCGGCCATTTAGAAGCAGAAGATGAAAACATTGTGGATTCCTGCATTCGTGAATTAAAAGAAGAATCGGGCTTAACTCAATTTAACTTACTTCAACCTGAAGTTTTTGATTTGGATGTGCATCACATTCCAGCTTCAGCAAAAGGTGTTCCCGCTCACATTCATTATGACATTCGAATGCTTTTTGAAGCAGATGAACAGGAAACGATTCAGTTTGACCAAGACGAATCGAACAATATTGTTTGGATGAATTTAGCAGAGATTGAAGCTCTGAACGATGAATCCATTTCGCGTATGGTTCGTAAAACGAATTTGTTGAGCTAAACTAGATTTATAACTTTTCCAACGGAACAAACTCCCACGTTAATTGCCTTTTGTGAAGGTTGTGCGAGAACAGCAAAGCCTTATTTCCTGAGTTATTGGCATGAATGCCAGAGGCAAGAAAGTAAATTCCCTCCTCCGTTTCAAATTCAAATTGCTTCGCATTAAATCCTATGTCTCATCCAATACAAAGCACCTCTACTCCCTTTTTTTTCAGCTCCACCAGCTTTGGGTAAATTTCTGAATGAAACGGATTGGGATTAATGCAATAGCTGCAATCGCCAATTTCAGCATTGGAAATAGACTTGGCCTTTTGTTCTAGCTCAGCGTAGTTGTACATCCAAATTAGTTTATGATGAAGCACCACCAAATGAGAAGAATTTTTGAGGCTGTCTAAAATGCCATATAGAAACGCTTTCTGTTCACCAACAATGTTGCTTAAACTGTCTTGGGTATCCAACACCACAACGGTAATTCCATTTTTATGGTACGAGTAATAGTTTGGTTTTCCGGTAAACTTCTTCACTCGCTCTAAATTGCTATAATCGTGGTTTCCCAATGCCCACAAGGTAGTGGGGTTGCTCAAATCAAACAGGCGATCAACGTGCTGCATGGTAGAATCGTCGGCTGACGTTAATTGTGCCAAATCGCCACCCAGCCAAAGCATCTCGTAATTGCCAAAATCTAATTTTTCAACCGTTGCATCTAACAAAGGGTTCGTGTTGGTTCTTGTATGCGAAAGGTGCAAATAGTGCGCAACCTCAAGCTCCTCTTCAACTTTTTTGTTGGAACAAGAAGAAAAAATCAAGGTCACTATAATTCCGATAATCAGCTTTAATGTCATGTACTACTTCTGCTTGCTATTCGGTTAAAACGAGTTGGCAATATACTTGAAAATGTAGACAAAATCACAATGCAATAGCTCCTTGTTACACCTATTGAAATGGCGGATTGATATAAATTATGATGAATGAAGTAAGTAAAAGTAAGTTCTAGCTACCGCTGATCTATTTCTACTTGAATTTCAAAGAACAAATCTGTATCTTGAAGCCTTAATTTTAACTAACTACATTAAAAACTCTCAATGTTACTACTAGGGCTAAGCTTCTTGGTAGTGCCTTTGCTAGCGCAAACAGATTTAGATAAAAAACTACCGGTTATTGGTTGTAAAGAGTGGTAAGAAATAGGTGGCAAGCAAGGTGCAGGTTAAAAGTATTGAATTGTGCTATTTCGCTCAAACCAGTTCAAAAACAATTCGGTGTGGTAAATCAACCAATTTAACACTCAGAAAATAGCTTGGTCTTCGGTTGTTCGAGTTGATGTCGCTCTGCACCAAAGAGCAGTTTTCTACCATGAAAAAGGGGCTTTGCTATAGAAATAAAAAAGAAACTCAAAGACTTTGCTTCCCCCCTTTTTACCTCATTTGCCTTCTGCTAAACTCGCTTAAAATAATAGCGGTAGCAATTGAGACATTAAACGATTCTGCACCGCCAACCATGGGTATTTTAAGCCGTTGGGTAACTTTTTCAGCAAGCTCATCGCTTATGCCTTGCGATTCATTTCCAACAATTAACACACAGGGTGTTTCAATGGGCTTTTGGTAAATGTTTTCTCCATTTAAATGGGCAGCATAAATAGGAATGGTGTTTTGCAGCTCCGCCAAAAAGTCAAATAAATTCTGAACAACGATGTTCATTCTAAATATAGAACCCATGGTAGATTGCACTACCTTCGGGCTAAAGTGATCGACACAATCGGGCGAGCAAATCATTTGCTTTACGCCCAAGGCCTCGGCTGTCCGTACAATGGTTCCGAAATTACCAGGATCTTGAACTTTTTCGAGAACCAAGGTTGTTGCTGCATTCACAAGGGCTTGCAATTGAGGAATTTCAACCACCGCCAAAATACCCGGAGCCGTTTTAAAGGCTGAAATGCGTTGCATGGTTCGTTCGTCGCAATTTTTAACTGTCACTTTTTCCGTGGTATAATCAATTGAGGCAACAACAAACCGCACGATAAAGCTGGAGGAGATTGCTTCTTGCACCATTTTAATGCCCTCCACAAAAAACAAACCTTCTGCCTTACGGAACTTCTTTTGCTGCAAGGAAACAATTAATTTTTCTTCCTTTTTAGTTAAGCCTATCATATTGACTAATTTCGCTTTTTTATGAAGAAACTGCACCGCTCTTCTTTTCAATTAAGTTTCAAAAATACCTTTTTGTTGGGGCTTGTTGTGCTGTTTTCGTTGAATGCTTGTAGGCCAACCAGACACCTCAATGAAAATGAATCGTTGTTGGTAGCAGTAAACATTGAAACAAAGGGAAAAGCAAAGCTAAACGACGATTTAAAAAGCATTTCAAAACAACAACCCAACCGAAAGCTGTTAGGCGTATTTAGAATTTACTTGGGAATGCATAACCTGTTTTACAACAAAGAAGAGTCGAAAATCAAAGACAAATTGGGGGAGCCTCCCGTGATTTATGATTCCACTTTAAACAACAGTTCAACCGATTTAATGCACCGTTTTTTAAACAACGAAGGGTTTTACGAGAACTCGGTATCGGTGCAGGTGGATACGATAAAAAGGTGGTTTTCGAAAAAGCCTTCTCAAAAAGTAGCGCTGACCTACAACGTAAAAAAAGGAAAACAATACTTACTCGCAAACATTCAGTACAACATTAAAGACGAAGCCATTAGTAAAATTGTGCGCGCCTCAGAAGATAAAAGTGGCTTAAAGGTGTACGACCCTTTTAATTTAGACCGCTTAAAAGAAGAGCGTCTTCGAATTGAACGACTTTTAAAAAACAACGGGTATTACGAGTTCTCTCGTGAATACATTCTCTTTGAAGCAGACACTTCTCAAAAAACACAATCTGCCTCTGTAACCGTAAAAATTAAGAACCCTACATTCAACTACTTTAACACCGACTCGCTGATTGAAGGCTCGCACCAAACGTTTAAAATCAACAACGTGTACGTTCAAATGGAGTTGCCAAATGGAACGTTAATAACGGGCGATACCACCTATTCTGATAACATGAACTTTATCGGCTTGGTTGGGAAATACAAGGAAAGTGCCATCTCAAGAATTACGTACCTGCGGCCCGGTCAGCTTTTTAGTTTAAAAGACCAAGAAGAAACCTACAGAAACCTTTCTGCCTTGCGGGTATTTTCTTACGTGAACATTCAGTATTCGCCAGATTATTATTCTAATGGAAACGTGTTGAATGCTACCGTTACCCTTCGTCCAAGAAAAGAAAAATCATTTAGCATTGAAACTGAAGGAACCAACAACGGCGGAAATTTAGGTACCAACGCAACCATTAACTTTCAAAACAGCAATACCTTTAAAGGAGCAGAAATACTAACGGTGAGTTTAAACGGTGGTTTGGAAGCGCAAACCATTTTTACCAAAGAAGAACAACGGCAATTGTGGAATGGTGCGCTACCATTTAACACGTTAGAATTTGGACCTAGAGTCAGTTTAGAAGTACCTCGATTCTTGTTGCCCTTTGTTTCAGATAAAGTTTCGCCTAGAGGAAATCCGCGAACCTCTTTTAACGCTTCATATAATTTACAAGATCGACCAGATTATAGAAGAAACGTAACCAAAACCTATATTTCATACACTTGGAATGAATCGCCTACCAAAACACACATTCTTCAACCGCTTGATTTAAGTTACATTAAACTAGACCCTTCCAATCAGTTTTTAGAAGTACTGAACAACATTCAAAATCCGTTTTTACGGAATAGTTATACCGACAACCTAATCATGGCTTCTAAGTACAGTTTTATCCTTAACACTCAAAATTCGAACAACTTAAAAAACCACATCTACTTTAGGGGAAATATTGAAACAGCGGGAAATCTGCTAGCTGCTGTTTCCGATTCGTGGAATCCAAATGTAAATGAAGCAGATGGGTCGAGAAATATTGCCGGTATCCGGTATGCACAATATGTTCGTGCAGATGTTGATTTGCGCTATTACCAAAAGTTCAATTGGAATAAAGTTGTTTATCGTTTTGCCTCAGGCTTAGGTTTGCCGTATGGAAATAGTGTTGCGATGCCATTTGAAAAGAGTTTTTATGCAGGCGGAGCCAATGGTTTGCGCGCTTGGCGGGTGCGAGAACTTGGG
The DNA here is from genome assembly GCA_905479325.1 of uncultured Flavobacteriales bacterium. GTDB lineage: Bacteria > Bacteroidota > Bacteroidia > Flavobacteriales_E > Vicingaceae > NORP294. The sequence continues at coordinate 20,385 of CAJQLW010000021.1, read as the reverse complement.
CCGGGAAATCTTCCCGATTCCATTGAGCGAAATGTAGATCAGATTGGTAACATGAGTTTAGAAGGAAATGTGGAATGGAGAATTCCGGTTACAAGTATTTTAGAAGGAGCATTTTTTGTTGATGCCGGTAACATTTGGAATTATCAGCAGAAGGATACGAGAGATGAAACAGAATTTGAATTTGGTAAGCTATGGGAAGGAACTGCCATTGGTTTTGGAGTGGGTTTACGATTGAACTTTAGCTTTTTTATTCTGCGATTTGATGGGGCTACGAAGTTAAAAGATCCATCAAAAAATAACCCCAATCAATTGAGCCCTCAATGGAGTGATACTAATTTGAATTTAGGAATTGGTTATCCTTTTTAGCGCGCTAGTTTTGCATTCACAGAATATAATCAGCTAAATATTAAATGCTAAAAATTCAAAATTGAACAATAGATTTTTATTAGCTTTGTCCACCTCTTACAACACCGATTATATATGTCTATCAACAACATTGAAGAATTATTAGGAGCTGACGCAAATGCTCTTCTAAATCACACTTGTTCAACCATCTCAAAAGATATGCTTCACTTACCTGGAGCCAATTTTGTTGATCGAGTATTTAAAGATACCAATAGAAGTAACCAAGTTTTAAAAAGTATCCAAGCCCTTTACGGAAATGGAAGATTAGCCAATACAGGTTATGTATCTATTCTTCCGGTAGATCAAGGTATTGAACACACTGCAGGAGCTTCTTTTACACCCAATCCAATTTATTTTGATCCTGAAAACATTGTAAAATTAGCGATTGAAGGTGGTTGTAATGCGGTAGCTTCTACTTTTGGAGCATTGGCTTCTGTATCTAGAAAATATGCACACAAAATTCCATTTGTTGTAAAATTAAACCACAACGAAATGTTGACTTACCCCAACACCTATTCTCAGATTTCATTTGGATCTGTTGATGACGCTTGGAATTTAGGTGCTACAGCAGTTGGCGCAACCATTTATTTTGGTTCTGAAGACAGTAACCGACAAATTGTTGAAATTGCTCAAGCTTTTGAAAGAGCGCATGAATTGGGTATGGCTACTATTTTATGGTGCTATTTAAGAAACAGCGACTTTAAAAAAGATGGCATCGATTACCATACCTCGACTGATATTACCGGTCAAGCAAACCACTTGGGAGTAACCATTCAGGCAGACATTATCAAACAAAAATTACCTACCAATAACGGTGGCTTTAAAGCGATAAACTTTGGTAAAATACGTCCTAAAATGTATTCTGAATTGAGTACAGATCACCCCATTGATTTATGCCGTTACCAAGTTGCTAACTGCTATATGGGCAGAGCAGGATTAATTAACTCTGGTGGAGCTTCTGCGGGCGCATCTGACTTATCAGAGGCAGTAACTACGGCGGTGGTGAATAAAAGAGCGGGAGGACACGGTTTAATTTCAGGAAGAAAGGCTTTCCAAAAACCAATGGCTGAGGGTATCGCATTATTAAACTCGATACAAGATGTGTATTTATCAGATGATATTACAATCGCATAAATAAAAAATAAAAAACATCCTATATGGGTTGGTTTAAAAGAATAAAACACGGGATATTAACTCCTACCAAAGAGAAAAAAGAGACACCAGAAGGACTTTGGTACAAGTGTCCAACTTGTAACTCTGTTGTACCGCAAGATGATCACATCGAAAATCTTTGGGTATGTCAAGAGTGTAACCACCATGAAAGAGTTTCTGCTGCGAATTATTTCGACATTATTTTTGACGACCATAAATGGTCAGAAATTAATAAGAATCTAACTTCTGGTGATCCGTTAGACTTTAAAGACACCAAGAAGTATACTGAACGAGTTGCTGCCACGCAAAAGAAAACAAAGTTGAAAGACGCTTGCAGAACGGCACACGGAACAGTTGAAGGAGAAAGAATGATGATTGCAGCCATGGACTTTAGTTTCATTGGAGGTTCTATGGGTTCTGTAGTTGGAGAAAAAATTGCCCGAGCAATTGACTATTCAATAAAAAACAACATTCCCTTCATGATGATTTCAAAGTCTGGTGGAGCAAGAATGATGGAAGCTGCATTCTCGTTAATGCAAATGGCCAAAACTTCGGCTAAATTAACGCAACTTGCAGCAGCACAACTCCCCTACTTTTCGTTTCTAACAGATCCAACAACTGGTGGTGTTACCGCATCTTTTGCCATGTTGGGCGACTTGAATTTTTCTGAGCCAAAAGCCCTTATCGGCTTTGCAGGGCCTAGAGTAGTAAAGGAAACCATAGGGAAAGATTTACCAGAAGGATTTCAACGTTCTGAGTTTTTATTGGAGCACGGATTTCTAGATTTTATAGTAGAAAGAAAAAATTTAAGAGCTAAAATGGCTCAACTATTAAGAATGTTTAAAAAGGGTGAGCAATGAAGCATTTTTTTGGCTACATTTGTACCCTCAAATTTTATAGGAAAACAAGATATGACGCTTAGCACTGAAAACAAACAAGCTATCTTCGAAAAGTTCGGAAAAAGTAAAGGTGATACAGGTTCTACTGAAGGACAAGTTGCTCTTTTCACAGAAAGAATTAACCACTTAACTGGCCACTTGAAACAAAATCAGAAAGATTTTGCAACTGAAAGAGCGCTAGTAACTTTGGTAGGTAAAAGAAGAAAATTATTAGATTACTTGAAAAACAAGGACATCTTAAAATATAGAGAATTAATTAAAGAGTTAGGAATCAGAAAATAAAATGATTCTTCAAAGCTTTTTAGTTTTTACTAAATAAAATTTCAATAAAGGGGGAACGTTTGAAGCGATTCCCCCTTTCTATTTATATAAATTGTAAACAATGTCACAGAACGCAATAACACAGACAATGACACTTCCCGATGGGCGGGAAATTAGCTTAGAAACAGGAAAGTTAGCTAAGCAAGCAGACGGTTCTATCGTCTTAAAAATGGGAAACACGATGCTTTTAGCAACCGTAGTAGCCGAAAAAGATGCAGGAGAAGATGTAGATTTTCTTCCATTGATGGTAGATTACAGAGAAAAATTCTCTGCAATTGGTAGATTTCCAGGAGGATTCTTAAAAAGAGAAAACAGACCATCTGATGGTGAAGTTTTAGTATCAAGATTAGTAGATCGAGCTTTAAGACCTTTATTTCCTTCTGATTTTCACGCAAGTACAATCGTAACGATTTCATTAATATCGGCTGAAGAGAATGTAGCAACAGATTCTTTAGCATGTTTAGCTGCCTCTGCTGCTATTATGGTTTCAGATATTCCTTTTCAAGAGGCTACATCTGAAGTTAGAATTGCAAGAATTGATGGAGCTTGGAGAATTAATCCAAACTTAGACGAACTTCCAAATGCAGACATCGATTTGATGATTGCTGGAACTATGGAAAGCGTAGTAATGGTTGAAGGTGAAATGCTAGAAGTTTCTGAAGCAGAAATGTTAGAAGGAATTAAAGAAGCACACAAAGCCATTCAAGAACAATGTAAAATGCAGAATGAGTTAGCTGCTAAGGTTGAAAAAGCTCAAAACAAAAGAGAGTACAATCACGAAAAGTCGGATGAGGATTTAATGAAGAAAATTCATGACTTCGCTTACGACAGATGTTTTGCTATTGCTAAAGAAGGTAATGCTGACAAATACAAAAGAGGTGCTGACTTCAAAGCTGTGAAAGATGATTTCATCGCAACGTTAGATGCTGATTTCGTTAAAGAAAACGGATTCTTATTGAAGCAGTATTTCGGTAAAGCTCAAAAAGAAGCAGTAAGAGATGTTGTATTGAACGAAAAGATTAGACTTGACGGAAGAAAAACAACTGAAATCAGACCAATCTGGAGTGAAATCGATTACTTACCTGGTTCTCACGGTTCTGCCGTATTTACAAGAGGTGAAACTCAATCGTTAGTTTCTGTTACCTTAGGTAGCAAAATGGACGAGCAAAGAGTTGACAGAGCCCTAATTACAGATTCTGAGAAATTCATTTTACATTACAACTTCCCTTCTTTCTCAACAGGAGAAGCTAGACCAAATAGGGGTCCGGGTAGAAGAGAAATTGGCCACGGTAACTTAGCGATGAGAGCTTTGAAACCAATGATTCCTACAGGTACTGAAAACCCTTACACCATTAGAGTTGTTTCTGATATCCTAGAATCTAACGGTTCATCTTCAATGGCATCTGTTTGTGGAGGTTCATTAGCCTTGATGGATGCTGGTGTGAAATTAAAGAAGCCAGTTTCTGGGATTGCTATGGGATTGATTAGCGGAACAGATGGAAACTATGCTGTACTTTCTGATATTTTAGGTGACGAAGATCACTTAGGAGATATGGATTTTAAAGTAACAGGTACTGAAGATGGAATTACGGCTTGTCAAATGGACATCAAAGTAAAAGGTCTTTCTTTCCAAGTGTTAGAAGAAGCCCTTGCACAAGCAAGAAATGGCAGATTGCACATTTTAGGTGAAATGAACAAAACCATTGCTTCTCCAAGAGATAATTACAAAGCAAATGCTCCGAGAATTATTCAGTTAACCATTCCTAAAGAAATGATTGGTGCGGTAATTGGACCAGGTGGAAAAATTATTCAAGCCATTCAAGAAGAAACTGGAACAACCATTGTTTTAGAAGAAGTGGATAACAAGGGCGTAATTGATATCGTTTCAACGAATCAAGAAAGTTCTGATGCTGCTGTAGCAAGAATTAAAGCAATAACTGCTGTTCCAGAAGTAGGTGAAACGTACAAAGGAAAAGTTAAATCAATTGTAGCATTTGGTGCTTTTGTTGAAATTTTACCTGGACAGGACGGTTTATTACACATTTCTGAAATCGACCATAAGAGAGTTGAAAAAGTAGAAGACGAGTTGAAAGAAGGTGACATGATTGAAGTTCAATTAATGGCCATCGATCCTAAAACTAGAAAATTCAAGTTATCTAGAAAAGCTCTATTACCGAAGCCAGAAAAGAAAGAGGCTTAAGTCTTTTATATATATTATAGGAAAACCCTTTGAGAACATCGAGCGAAGTCGAGATGCCTTCAAAGGGTTTTTTTGCGCCCACTACTTCGTATATTGAATAGTTTCATAGACAGCGTAACCATGAACTCAAAGTACTCAAGTATGAATTCGTGAACCTAAACAAGACAATACAAACAGATATTTACACCGAAATAGTTGTTTAACTTCTGTTTTGAAGCCCTCTTCACTTTCGACAATGTTCGATAAGTTGGGAGAGCTTTTTGCATTAAACCAGTCGATTAGCTTAACGAAAAAAGGCATATTGTCCTAAGCATGTCAAAAAATGTTAAAACATAAGGTTTTTGTGTATATTTAACATGACCTACCACATTTTTTACTAAAAACTAACGAAGGGAATGAGACAACTTAAGATTTCGAAGAGCATAACCAATCGCCAAACTGTTTCACTAGATAGGTATTTACAAGAAATAGGAAAAGTAGAGTTAATTACCGCCGAAGAGGAAGTTGCCTTAGCCATACGAATTAGAGAAGGCGACAGCGTTGCCCTAGAAAAATTAACGAAAGCAAATTTGCGCTTCGTTGTTTCTGTTGCAAAACAATACCAAAACCAAGGCCTGGGGCTGTCAGATTTAATTAACGAAGGAAATCTAGGACTCATTAAAGCAGCGCAAAAATTTGACGAAACAAGGGGTTTTAAGTTCATTTCTTATGCCGTTTGGTGGATTCGTCAATCCATCATGCAAGCCATTGCAGAGCAATCTAGAATTGTGCGATTACCGCTCAATAAGATTGGCAACATCAATAAAGTTAGAAAAGTATTTAATGAATTAGAACAGAAATACGAACGAGAGCCACTTCCGCATGAAATTGCAGAGTGTGTTGATATTTCTGACCAAGACATACAAAGCTCTATGAAGAACAATAGGCGCCATATCTCCATGGATGCCCCCTTGAGTTCTGACGATGAAAGTGGGAGCATGTATGACCTTTTAAAGAATTCCTCCACTCCTGATCCCGATAAAATCCTTTTGATAGAATCGCTTTGCAATGAAGTGCAACAGTCGCTTACCTTTTTGCCTTGCAGAGAAGCTGAAATTCTGCGTTTATTTTTTGGATTAAACGGAACTCCTCCTCATTCTTTAGAGGAAATCGGGTTAAAATATGATTTAACGAGAGAAAGGGTTCGCCAAATCAAAGAGAAAGCAGTGAGACGACTAAAAGTAAACAGCCATACAAAAATTTTAAAATCTTATTTGGGCTAAGCTTTCACAACGCTTTTAATCTTCTATTTTTGTAAAAAAAAGATGGCTCACAAAATTGCTCCTTCCATACTTGCTGCAGACTTCTCTAACTTACAATCTGCGTGCAACATAATTGAAAACAGTGCCGCTGATTGGTATCACATTGATGTTATGGATGGCGTATTTGTTCCCAACATTTCATTTGGAATGCCGGTAATTAAAGCCATTAAACCACATGCTACCAAAACTTTTGATGTTCATTTAATGATTGTTGACCCTGACAGATACATTAAAGACTTTAAGGCTGTTGGAGCAGACATTTTAACCGTTCATTACGAGGCCTGCAACCACTTACACCGAACCCTACAAGCTATTAAAGCAGAAGGCATGCAAGCAGGTGTAGCCTTAAACCCACACACACCCGTTGCCCTTTTAGAAGATGTAATTATGGACATCGACTTGGTTTGTCTCATGTCGGTAAACCCCGGTTTCGGTGGGCAATCTTTCATCGAACAAACCTATGACAAGGTGCGTAAATTGAGAAGAATGATTGACGAGAAGGGCGCTTCAACATTAATCGAAATAGATGGTGGTGTAACTTCGGCCAATGCGAAACAACTTACCGATGCTGGTGCAAATGTGCTCGTTGCAGGTAGCTTTGTTTTCCAATCAGAAAATCCAATACAAACGTGCAATGAGTTGAAAGATTTGGTGGGTTAAATTAAACCTTCACCAACTCTTCCGTTTCTGTGTACAAAAGATAAGCCTCAACTTCAGTTTCACTAATCTCTTCCAAAACAGATTGATATTCTTTCATTTGTTCGTGGTGCGATTCATTCTTTTCGCCAGTTTTAAAATCGAGAATAACCGTTTTATCATCCCAAAACACAACTCGGTCAGGCCTGAGTAATTTCCCAGACTTACTGAGCATACTTGCTTCTTGCTTCACCGCAAAATTTACATCGAAAAAGGGTTTTATTTTTTCATTGCTGATGATGTTACTCAACTTCTCCGCCATCATTTCAAATTCAACTTGGTTCAATGAACCATCCTTTTTGTAACGGTCTAATACTGTTGCAATGTCATTACTATTGCCAATCTCTCCTAAAATTTCGTGCATTAAAATACCATACTGAATCGGTTCGTTTTGCTTCCAAGTAGATTGGCTACTAGCACTGATTTTGATTTTATTACTCCAAGGCGATGAGAGGTAATTTAAAGGATTTTCGATTACTTGACTTTCTTTCTTTTTCAGTTTTTCTTGAAATTCTCCCCAAGCTACTGTATTGTCCTCAACATCAACACCACTCTGTTGCACAAATGCGTCAATAAACTGCGGTAATTTCAACAAGCCCGGATTTGAAGAGGCTTGTTTTGGAACTGTGTAAGCAGAAGTTAAAATGAATAACGCATCTACTGCTCGAGTAAATGCTACATAATTATCGCACATAAAATCAATCTGCGATTTAGCCAACTCCAACTCATAGGCGGATGACAATTCAGAATCTTTTACATTGTTGCCAAACTCAACCAAGGCATAAGGCAGTGCAACAGCAGGCTTTTCTGCAGTTTTAGACCATAAAATATTGGTCCGCATCGGTCCGTGATGGTTGATTTCTTGCTCGGCAAACGGAACAATACAAACCGGAAACTCTAATCCTTTTGATTTATGAATGGTCATAATACTCACCGCATTCGTATCATCTGAAGTGGAAATGCTAAAACGCTCTTGATTCTCTTCCCACCAATCCAAGAAGCTTTGAATATTTCCTTTATTCGATTTAAAATAATCGAATACAACATCTTGCAAAAATTGTAAATAAACATTGTAGGGTGAATCCAACTTAAACTGCCGAATTATTTCTTCAAAAAACTCATGAGAAGCCATTAACTTCAACCGCTCGAGATCAATTGAAATGGCAGTCTCATTTAAAATAGAATGTAAAGAATTTCCAAGTGCGTGTTTCGTGTAATGTTCGTGTTTATCTCCTGCTAAAAAGCCCTCATCTACCAAGTATTCAAGTACTTCTTTTCGGTATAGATGAACTTCAGGTTTAAACACACATTGCGCAAATCGAATTAAAAAATTCACCGTTCGGTCATTTCTCAGCAACAGAGCCTCACTAGAAAGTACATCGATTTCGTTAGCTTTTAAAAACTCAGCAATCTGCCTTCCTTGCTTGGTTTTACGCACAAGAATCGCCATGTCTTTTAGCCGATATCCCTTTTCTTCGCTCCGCTTAATAATGTCAAGCACATTGTCTAAAAACTGCTCTTCTCGTTCTTCCGCTTTTTTACCCTCTACAAATTGAATCTCAACGTATCCCCCGTTCTTTTTTGCTAGCGTTTTTTGATGGTGACCTTCAAAAATTGCTGCAATTTTGGGTGTTAGGTTCGGCTCCTTTTTTACAAATTCAAAGAAGGCATTATTAAAGTTAACCACCTCACTCAAAGAACGGTAATTGATATCTAGTGTAGTTGGTTTGTACTGAACTGCTAAAGTCTGCATGCGTTCTGAGTACAATTCATTCCGTTGAATTTCAGGCAAAACATAATGTGGCATTTCAGAAAACTGCTCTACTTCTCCACCCCTAAATCGATAAATGGCTTGCTTAACGTCACCAACGATAAGGTTTTCATAGCCTTGGGCAAGCGAGTTCTCCACCAATGGCAACAGATTTGAAAATTGCAATACCGAAGTATCTTGAAATTCATCGATCATTAAATGCTGGTATTTATCGCCCAAACGCTCATAAATAAAAGGCATTGGTTCATGTTCTACAATGGATGAAATCAGCTGATTAAAATCTGAAATGTTGAGTAGTTTTTCATCCTTCTTGTACAGGTTGAGTTTCTTTTCAATGTGATTCAACAAACTCAAAGAATGCAAATACTTTAGCGTTTCGTGAATGGCTAAGTAATTTTTTATGTTGTCATTGTAATAATTTACTGCTTCGTAGTACAAGTCAGTTAATTGAGATTTCACTCCTTCAATGGCAGTTGCTTGATCGCTTGGACATTTACCTGAGGTCCATTTATCTTCTTCAATAGATTTTACCACCGTTTTCACTGGACTGAGTTGCGAAAGATCAAATTCTTGAAAACGATAGAAAAAGGTATAAAGAACACCTTTATAGTAGAGTGAGTCTTTCTCAATTCCATTTGAACTGATTAGGTCTATGGCTTGTTTCCCAATGTGTTTTACTTGGTTTTCAAATTCAGCTAAGGCTTTGTTGTAACTCTTAAAGGCTTCTTGATACGCTGATAAGGGTAATTCCCTTAATTCTTTTAGATAGGGAAAAGATTGCTCTTGAAAAAATTGATTGGCGAATGAAAACAATTCTTTATCAATTTTCCATGTCTTTTCATCTTCCATTCTTGAAAAGGCAAACTGGATCAGTAAATCGGTTAACTCTTCGTCAATGCCAAGTTGGTCAATCAATATGTCGATGACCTCATTGAGCACAAGGCCTGAATCTAATTCTACTTTAAACGTTGGCGAAAGACGTAAATCTTTTGCAAAAGTTCGAACCAAACGGTGCGTGAATTTATCGATGGTGCTAATTCCAAAATCGGCATAAGAATGCAGAATTGCAGTCAGTATTTGTTGGCATTTTAACACAATCTCTTGCTTACTTAATCCCGTCTCCTTTTGTAAGCTTTCCGTTAACTCAACTACCTTTTCATCTTCATTACCAATTTGTTTCAATGCAAGCACAATCCGTTGCTTCATCTCAAAAGTGGCCTTGTTGGTAAAGGTTATTGCCAATATTCGAGAGAAGCCGTACAAATCTTTACTTGTCAAACAAATACGCAAAAACTCCTTTACAAGTGTGTAGGTTTTTCCTGAACCTGCAGAAGACTTATACACGTTAAACTTTCCTTCCATCATGCCTTCCTTTTTATTATTTCTATAGCTCGATTCAATTTCTCTTCACTACTATTTTCCGCATCAATCCAAGCAATGTACTGTCCTTTTTTTTCCATTCTTCTGTACCACGTCATTTGCTTTTTTGCAAACCTTCGAATGGCTTGAACAAGTAACGAGTTCATTTCATCAAAACTCAATTCACCTTTTATAAATTGAGAGATAAAACGATACTCCAGACCGTAGTAATTTAATTGTTCATGCGTTACACCCTGTTTCAAGAGCATTTCTACTTCCTCCACCATGCCCTCTTCCCATCTCACGTTAACCCGATCGGCAATTCGTTTGCGCAGCTGCTCACGTTCCATTCTCAACCCAATAACAATAACATCTTGAATTGGACTCTTAATTGGCTGCGATTTTTTCTTAAATTCCTCTATTTCAATTGCTCGAATCGTTCTATCTCGCTCGAATAAATCGGTTTTGTTGTGCAATGTACCTGAAATAAGCCTTAATCGTCTAACCAACTCATCTTGTTCTAAAAGTGCTAATTCTTCGCGCAGTTTTTCATTGGTAGGAACTTCAACCATTTGATATTCTGCCAAAGCAGCTTCTAAATAAAGGCCTGTTCCACCACACAAGATTGCAGTTTTGCCCTTCTTTTTAATTTTTTGATACGCCTTGTAAAAATCTTGTTGAAAATCGAATACATTATACGCTTCTCCTGCCTCCTTAATGTCAATTAAATGAAACGGCACTGACACACCATCCAACGTATACTCCAATAAATCTTTGCCTGTACCAATGTCCATATTCCGATAAACCTGTCGGCTGTCAGCACTTATTATTTCAGCATTTAGCTGCACCGCAAGTTGAACTGAAAGTTTTGTTTTTCCAACTGCAGTTGGCCCTAAAATGACGATTAAACTCATAGTATTATTCTGCTCCTAAATTAACAAAGGCATTTTTATAAGTGAATAATTAAAAGGCTTATCTTTGAATTGTGAGAGCATTCTTCAAAATATCGTTTGTTTTGATGCTTATAGGAATCATTTTCTATAGCAGTGCTCATAAATCATGGATTTTACTTTCTTATCACATCAACAAGCTTGAAATCATAGAAAAGTTTTGTGTGAACAAAGAAGAGACCACCTTCAAGTGCGATGGACAATGCCACTTGAAAACAGAATTGAAAACAGCGGATGAGCAAGACGAAAACCCTCTGGCTGTAACTTCTGAAAACAATTCAATAACTTGGTATACGATGGAGTTCAAAACACTCGAATGTAAAAAGCAAGTGGTAAAGAGTACTCCATTTGCTGAAGCCCCTATAGTGAAGGAACAGGAGTTCATCAACACCATTTTTCACCCTCCCAAAGTTTAGTTGAAATAAGATCATACTATTTTCAATTAAAACAACTTAGATGAAAAAACAACTATTCCTAATATTAGGAATGTGCTTTTTTTCGAGTTCTGTGTGGGCCTGTGATTTATGTAGCATCTACATGAACATTGAACCCAACGACTTGAAGAATAGCTTTGGATTCAATTACCGTTTTAGAAATTTCGAACACAATGCAATACGAGAAACGATAATTGAAAGTATAGATAAACATGCATTAGGGTCAACAGTTCTGAGCGAAGCAACCAAACAAGAAGAACGGTTCAACAGTTACGATTTGTGGGTAAACTACTTTGTAAAAGATAAGTGGCAGTTATTCGGCAGCATGACTTTTACAGACAATACTTACTTAGAAGACGACAGTATTTTGCACAACATTTCAGGACCAGGAGATGTAACAATAGTTGGTAAATACCTTTTATTTAACTCAATGGTTACTGATTCTAGTCAATTTACGATTCGACTGCAAGTGGGTGCCGGAATAAAGCTACCAACAGGTACGTTTAATAAAACGTATGTTGAAACGCCATATACCGACTACAAAGGAGCTGCGGTATATCAAAAACCTGAAGAAGTTTTAGACCCTCATTTCCAGGCTGGAACAGGAAGTGTAGACTATATTTTATTAACTGAATTTCAAGTTCGAAAAAACAAACTTGGCTTACGTACCGACCTGTCGTATCGTATTAATGGTAACAATCGAAATGATTTTACCTTTGCAAATAGGTTCAATGTAAATACTCATTTGTTCTATCAGTTTAAATGGAAGAGCTTAAACTTTATCCCTTTAGTTGGTATGAATTTCGAGACGAGCAGAAGAGACCAATGGCAAGGAGTCGATTTTGAAAATTCAGGCGGTTCGGCCTTATTTTTATCTTACGGAACAAAAATTTACATAAAAAAATGGCAATTGGAGCATCCTTTTGGGACCCCATACGTCAATCTTTAAAGGACAATCAGTTGCAAAACAATCAAAGGCTAACAACTGATTTAACTTTTTACTTTTAACACATAAAAAAATGAAAACATTTAATTATAACAAAATACTGTTTAGCGCATTAGCAATTTCAATTTTATCTTTTTCCTCTTGCGCAGACGATGACGACGACAAAATAGTACCATCAGTAATTCCAACACCGACCTACACTGCAACCATCAACTTAACACAATACGTAAATGATAGTGTATTGCAAATGAATACAACAGACTTTCCATATGAAAATGCTTTGATGCAAAAGTTTAAGGTAACCAAATTTCAATACTTAATTTCTAACGTAACCTTCACAAAAAGTGATGGTTATACCATTGTTGATGAAGATTATCACTACGTAGACCTAACGGATTCTTCAACATTAAGCTACACCTTATCTACAAAAATTCCAGCAGGCTCATACACCTCTGTTGGTTTTACCTTTGGATTTGACGAAGACGATAACCAAAGTGGAATCTACACAGACCTCAATACCTTAGGTTGGAATTGGCCTGCTATGTTAGGTGGAGGCTACCATTTTTTAAGACTTGAAGGAAATTACTTAGACAGCACAAACACCTCAGCTGAATTCAAAACTCACATGGGCACTGCACGTGATAACTCTGTGACTCCTCCTACTTTCGACATCAATCATTTTGATGTAAGCCTGCCTAGTTCAAGTTTAACGGTTACAGGTGACTTCAGTTTTGATATTGAAATGAACATTGAAGAATGGTACACCAACCCAACCGATTGGGATTTTAATGTGTGGAATGCTCCAGTTATGCCCATTTACAATGCTCAAAAAACGTTAAACACGAATGGTCCTTCTGTGTTTACTTTTAAACAGTAAGAAATGAAACGTATATTCAACTATACACTACTAATCATTATCCTCTTGGCTTCGTGCCGAGAGGACGATGATTCTGTAGATCAAATCATTCCGTCGGAAGAACCAAAGATCTTCTCTCCTACACCTTATTCCTTAGAGCTTCCTCCTCATTTCAATCTAATCAACTCTCCCATAATACCCGCAGATAATCCATTAACTGTTGAAGGCATTGCTTTGGGGAAAAAACTCTTCTTTGAGAAATTATTATCAAAAGACAACAGTATTTCTTGTGCCTCGTGCCATGCCCCAGAAAATGCATTTAATGACCCTGGAATGGCAAGAAGTCTTGGTGTTGGAGGTACAATGAGCATTCGAAATGCTATGCCACTTTTTAATCTTGCTTGGGGTTCTGTAACCTCTCAACGGTTTAACTGGCATGGTTCAGTGACTAGTTTAGAAGCTCAAGCGCTAGGACCCGTAAGAGACCCTTTGGAAATGCAAGAAACGTGGATTAATGTAGCGTCTAAATTGCAAGGAACCAACGACTATCCTCCTCTTTTTGAGAAAGCGTTTGGAACCAACATTATTGATTCCAACCTAGTAGTTAAAGCAATTGCGCAATTTGAGAGAACATTGATTAGCGGCGATTCTAAATTTGATCGTTATTTTTTAGAAAACGAGTTGGGCATTGACCTGCCGGGAAATCATACTTTATCACAGGCAGAACAACGGGGGTTTGATATTTTTATGGCAGAAGGAACGGGTGATTGTTTTCATTGTCATGGAACGCCTTTCCAAATATTATGGTCGAACAATGAATTTGTAAACAACGGGCTCGATGCTGATCCCGATTCCGGATTGGCTTGGATTACGAAAAACCCACTTGATGTTGGAAAATTCAAAACACCCTCAGTTAGAAACCTTGCCTTTACTGCACCTTACATGCACGATGGGCGTTTTAATACACTTGATGAAGTTGTTGAGTTTTATAATTCAGGAGTAAACAACAATTCGCCTAACATAGATGGTAGACAAAAACCTAGAAACTTGAATGCTCAGCAGAAAGCAGATTTAATTGCCTTCTTAAATACCTTGAATGATTCAAGTTTTGTTAGAAACCCTTCGTTTCGTCCTTAATTGATTCGACTTTTATTCAACTCCCTCATCTTCTCACGGTTCATATTCTCTTCAGAATTTTCAGTGAGGGTATGAAGTGGCAATATTTCGCCATCGATTGTTCGTTTGTAGCACTTCAGCTTGTCTTTAAATACAGAAGATTTGTAAATGGACTTTCCAACAAGCATACGAACACATTCCTGAACACCTTCTACAATTGAAGGATGTGGGTGAATCATATGAGCTAACTCGTCGATTCCTTTGTTCATGTACATAAGCAGCGAAACCGATTGGATGGCAGAAGAAGCGTGCTCTCCAACTGCTCGCATTCCCAACACTTTCATGTCATCATCGTCAGATACTATAATCTTAAAGAAACCTGTAGTTTTCCGCATTGCAATTGCTCTTGCAATCATCGAGTAATCAATTTTTGATACTCGAATTGGAATTTTAAGCTCTTGAGCATTCTGTTCGTTTAATCCCACTGCAGCAACTTCAGGGCTGAGGAACATAATAGTAGAAATGTTCTCGTAATGAATTGGCTTCACCAGAAAATCAGCAAACATTTTAACCACTGCATGTCGTGCTTCCCGTTCTCCAACATTTACCAAGGCCATATGACCAGAAACGTCTCCTACTGCATAAATGTTAGGGATGTTCGTTCTTGTATCTTCATCTCCAATGTGAACACCACGCTTGCTCATTTGAACTCCCGCATTATCAAGTCCTAAATCCTCTATATTAGGAACCCTTCCAATTGAAAGCATGGCTTTATCAACTTGAATTACTTCTCGTGAACCATCTTTGTTTTCAATTTCGTATTCCACGCAATCTCCAAGATGATCCATTCGAACCAACTGAGCCCCGCGATGAATGGTTACTCCATTTTTTTCAAGGTTTGCAGCCACAACATCAGCAATGTCTTCATCTTCGAAAGGCAAAATTCGCTCTGCTCTATCTATTAAGTACACTTTCGTTTGACCGAAGTTAGAGAACATGGTTGCAAATTCACAACCAATTACACCTGCTCCAAGAATTACCATGCTTTTGGGAAATTCATCTAAGTGCAGAATTCCGTCTGAAGTAAGAATTACCTTTTCATCAACCTCTATAGATGGCAATGTTCTAGGACGACTGCCGGTTGCAATGATGGTATTTTCAGCGTAAGCAGTGGTTGAAGAACCGTCGGACTTCTGAATTAATATCTCGTTTTTAGAAATGAAACTCGCTAAGCCTTTCTCGTAATTGATTAGGCCTGTTTCTGCGTGAATAATTCGCAAGTGGCAAGAGAACTGAAACTTTCTTTCAAATAAAGCTTCGTTAATAATTTCCTTTACTTTAGAAAACGGCATATCAATTCTGCTGTGATCCGTTCCTATTTCATCTTTAACTGTCTTGATTTTATTCGATAACTCCCACATTGTTTTAGAAGCTAAGGCGCCATCGTATATACCATAACCACCTAATTTATCTTTCTCCACCAATAAAACCTTCTTCCCAAAGTCTATTGCTCTCATGGCAGCAGCATAACCCGCAGGTCCTCCGCCAATCACACACAAGTCGTATTTTTCCATGATCATAAAATCTATTAATCCTTTACTCTTTGCTTACATAACAAATGTAACAAAGCTAAGTGGTTGCTGAGCATTTATACAGTTCTTTCTTAACAGCTACATGTGAGTTATTATTGCACTGCTATTCGCGTTTGTTTTCTTAGCTTACCCTACTACCCACCATTAAAAACAAGCGCAAAAAAAAGCCTTATCGAGAGTTCGATAAAGCTTTTAAGTCTTTTTACTAAGAGTTTAGTCCATTACTTCAATCAATTCTACGTCAAAAATTAACGTTGAAAACGGAGCTCCTGGTCTTGGTGCAGCACCATACGCTATTTTTGAAGGAATAATTAATCTTGCTTTTCCACCTTCTTTCAGCATTGCAATGCCTTCGTCCCATCCTTTGATTACTTGACCAACGCCTAAATCGAACTCAAATGGCCCGTAAGGTCTTTGTGGGTTATAAATATCATTTTCTTTTGCAGCTTCCTCTACAGAAGTATCAAAATAAGTACCATCTAAGAACATTCCTTCGTAGTGCACTTTTACTTTTTTACCTGCTACAGCTTGTTTCCCTGTACCTTCCTTCTTAGAAATAAAAATCAAACCTGACTCAGTTGGCTCAGTTGTAATGTTATTGTCGGCCAAGTATTGGTTTAAAATAACCATTTCGTTTGCTTCCGCTTCAGCGTTTTTTGCATCAGCCTCTGCTTGCATTTCTTCCATTGATTGAATGTTTGTTAAACCAACAGAAAAATACAACATAGCTGCAGAATCGATAAAATCTGGGCTAGATGGCATACCTGCAGTTTTCATAAAGAAACTGTCAGCATTCACAATAATTGAAGCGCTATCGCCTAAGCCCATGCTCATGAAAGCAGTTAAAATATCTCCAACATATTTACCTGTATCTGCTCTTAATTGAATTGGCTGACCGTTTAATTCGGTGTCAAAGAGTGTAGAATCTTCCGTACCATACTTCATGCTCATGGTTAAAATATCACCTACCGCTACTTTTCTAGCTTCTTTATTTTGAGTTACATACTTTACATACAATCCCTCTTCTACTTTATCGTATCCTGGGTACTGTGCTGTTGTTTTATTACCACAAGAAATTACAGCCATAGATACTGCAATAATGCTCAATCCTAATCCTAATTTTTTCATTTAATTAATAACTTTTATAATGTTAACAT
This sequence comes from uncultured Flavobacteriales bacterium, assembly GCA_905479325.1. Lineage (GTDB taxonomy): Bacteria > Bacteroidota > Bacteroidia > Flavobacteriales_E > Vicingaceae > NORP294. Next base: position 3,230 of record CAJQLW010000021.1, on the reverse strand, counting down.
CGTAAATAACAGCTGTGTAAGGCGGAACAATTCCTGCTAGAGAACCATCCTCCCCAAAAGCGTGGCGCGAAGGTAATATAATTTTCACTCTTTCTCCTTCTTTCCGTCCGCTTAATGCAGTTTGAAACCCGTCAATCATTTGGTATTCTCTCCCAAATGTAAAGGTAGGTGTTACTGATTTTTCATACGTATTGTCGAAAACGTACCCGTTTAAGAAATAACCTTTGTAATGAATGCTTACTTCGCTGCCAAACTTTATCGCGTTTGCAGACGAATCAACTTCTGCAAGTATTTGACGGTAAACACCATCCATTGTATCGATACTTCCCGAAAGAGCTTTTAGGTAGTTGTTCAATTCAAACTGCTCCTGTACTTCTCTTTTTGAGATTATTTCTAGCCTTGCTTGCTCGGCAGATTTTTTGTCGTAAGCATTCACAATTCGTGTTGACAATAATACTTTCCCCTCGTCTGATTGCAACACTTGATAAAATTTGAAGTGCTCGTTGAAAGTAGAGCGATCAACCTTCAGCAAGATACTATCACCAACATGAAAATCGTGAAAAACGCTGTCTAAAACGTGATGTGTGGGCTCTAAAAAGTAATGGTAATCGTGAACATAGTGCAAAGTATCACCTGTTTCGCTAAGCACCATCAACCTTACTTCTACAACATCATGTTTTTCAATTGGCTTCTCATCTCCAAGCTGTAAGTACTTGTAAGAAACCTTAGGTGAATACGATTTAAACTCTGGCGCAGGTTCTTTACAGGCAGCAAAAAACAGTATAATGGGAACTAATCTTATCAATCTCATTTTTTACCAACTAAATGAACGTTGTACAATAAGGTCGTTTGGCTCGGAATGGCAGCATTGTCTCCACTTATACCATGAGCCAAATGAGCAGGTAAAATAAACAGAGCCTTTTCTCCTACTCTCATTTTTTTAATTCCTTCGTGTAAGCCCGACTCTACGGTGTCATAATCTACCATAAACTCTTGCAATTTACCTTCCGGTGATTTGTATAATGTATCACCTTCTAGTGAAGTTAAGGTATACGCAATGAAGGCAACGTTTTTACTCTTGATGCTATCTCCGTTGCTCTTTTGATAAATGTAGAATTGAAGACCTGTTCCTGTTCTCGAAAAAGGCATACCTGTGCTGTCAATGAATTCATTAATCTTTGCTTTCTCCTTTTTTAAAAATTCTTGGTGAGACAAAATCATAGTTGTCTCATAATCGTCCTTATTTTCAAAAGGTAAATCGTTCTTCTTTGGTTCGTTTTCACAGGAAATCAATCCGGTAAACACAATGAACAATACAACTAGCTTATGCATTGAGTTCCTTTTCATATTCCGGAAAAATTGACTCTAGTTTTTTTACGGTTTCCATTACGCCTACGTCGCTAATTCCTCCTGCTGCGTTGAAGTGTCCTCCACCACTAAAATATTTGGCTGACAATTCATTTACACGAAAATCTCCTTTTGAGCGAAATGACATTTTTACTTTTCCGTCTTTCTCAGTAATTAAAACAGCCATTCGAATATGTGCTACAGATAATGGATAATTGACTAATCCCTCGGTGTCTCCTTTTTGGAATTTGAATTTTTGCAAATCTTCTTCCGAAAGGTAAATGATGGCTGCGTTATATTGGTCGTATACGTTTAGGCGCTCATTTAAAGCAAACCCCAACAATTTTAAGCGATCAATTGAGTAATTGTTATAAATATTCTCGTGTATTTGTCCGGGGTTAATTCCAACCTCAATCAATTCAGCAACTACATTGTGCGTGTGTTTTGAAGTGCTAGAAAAACGGAAACTACCGGTATCCGTAACAATTCCGGTATACATTGCCTCGCCCAACTCAACCGTTATCTTGTCTGTTCCTTTTAATTCTGCAATAAAATCATACACCAACTGGCAAGTAGAGCTCGCACTAGTTTCCGACAATTGGAAATTTGCAAAATCATCCGGATCTTGATGGTGATCGATGTTAATGATGTACGCCTCCTTATTTAGATGAAAAGCTTTTTCCAAATCGCCCATTCTGCTCGGCGTGTTAAAATCTAAACAGCAAATCAAATCGGCGTTTTGAAGTTCTTGGTTTACAATTTCTTCATGGTCTTGGTAGTTGACCATTTTTTCAAATCCGTTGATCCATGCTAAAAATTTAGGTGCAGGGTCAGGAGTAATTACTTGAACTCGATTAATAAAGTTTTTTAAATAATGGTACATCGCTAAAGAAGAACCAACTGAATCTCCATCGGGTGAGCGGTGTGATAGAATCACTGCATGTTTACTGTTCTTAATCCGTTCTTCTACTTCCTTCCAATTTTTCATTTACCAAAAATAGTTATTCTATTAAGTTTTTATGAAAATAAGAAAGTAAACAAATCCTTCTCTAATCGACTAATAAATCACTTACTTTGGAAAAGATTAATTAAATTAACAGGGAACATTTTAATAAACTAAAAACAATAATTATGAGTAATTAAGACAATTCAAAAATAATAATGGCAGCCATTGTAGGAGCAGCAGCAGGAGCATTAGCAGGTTTATTGCTCGCACCAGAATCAGGTGAAAAAAGCAGAAAAAAATTAAGAAAAAAGCCAAGCAATTGAAAGATGATTTCGCCAAGGATTTAGAAAGTGCAGCCGCTAAAGGAATGGAAAGTGTAAATGAATTGAAAGATGAAATCAAAGAATCTGCACAAAACATGTTAAACGACAAAGCGTAGTTCATGATAGACAAAGAAGAAATCAACGCACTGATTCAAGAATCAAAAAGTTATTTAGAGAGTCAGGTTGAGTTGAACCGAATGAAGGCTACTGAAAAAATTAGCTTGTACAGCAGTAAGATGATTGTTTACCTCATTTTAGGTAGCATTTCGTTGCTGTTCTTTATTTGTTCAAGCCTTTTTCTAGGATTCATTTTGTCAGAGTATTTTGAAGATTTTGCAACCGGATTTGGCATTATTGCATGCGGTTACTTTGTAATTCTAATCTTGTTGTTTGCCTTCAGAAGAAAAGTAATTGGGAAAGCAATTCAAAATAAAATAATTAAAGAATTATATCGCAATAAATAGAGAACAACAAGAAATTACAGATGTAGAATCTCTGCGAAAAGCGATTCTTGAGTTAGAAGGTGAAAGCAAGATGCACTTGATCAACATTCGCCTAAAATCTGACCGACTGAAAGAAAATTTCTTCTTAAAAACTGATTTAGAAAGATACAA
>CAJQLW010000020.1 GCA_905479325.1 uncultured Flavobacteriales bacterium | reverse complement strand
CATTTTGAATTGAACGTTTTTAAACCCATGATGGCACAAAATCTATTAGAGTCTGCACGATTAATTGGAGATGCTTGTATTTCTTTCAACGATAATTGCGCCGTTGAAATTGAACCAAACGAAGCTAACATTAAGCAGAACTTGAACAACTCATTGATGCTTGTTACTGCTTTGAACACTCACATTGGGTACGACAAGGCTTCAAAAATTGCAAAAACAGCTCATGAAAATGGCACTACCTTAAAAGAAGAGTCTATTAACTTGGGTTACTTAACTGCTGAAGAATTTGATGCTTGGGTTGACCCGAGTAAAATGATTGGAAGTTTGTAAAGACAAACACAATAATAAAGTTAAAGCCGATTAACTAAAGTTAGTCGGCTTTTTTTTAGTCTCTAACTGTTTACTTGAAAGAGAAGTAACAAAACTCATTTTATTACTATCCTAATGCTTTTTCAATTGCATCAAATACATCATTTCCTTAATTTTAGGCTATGTCAAATTTTGAATTCAACGAATCTAACATAACGATTAAAGACGCTGCCAAACAGCAACGCTTTGTGCTAACGTTTTTAATGGGTATCAACCTTTTCAACTCTATACTATTTATAAGCGGGTCTGATAAAACGATAACCTATTGGCTAAATATTTTGTGGATAATAATTGCGATCATATCAGTTTTTGGTATCGCTTACTTATTCTTGAAAAGAAGCTACCAAGCAACACTGCAAAAAGAAGAGATAATAACTATTTCATGGAAATGCACCAAGATAGCAAAAAGTATAAGTTTCAAACTAGCCAACGGTAAGGTAAGAGTGGTTAGCTTTACCAGCGAACAATCTTTAAAAGAACAGCTCTATGCACTTGAACAAAATGACTTTCAAATACAATAATCCTTCTTTGATCGTTGTACTATTTGCGCTCTTATTCAGTGCATGTCATCAGCCGAGAACACCTAATAGACAGGGCGATGATATGAGTATTTCTGTTCAAAACCTTAAAAGCCCTGTTGGTAATAGTATTAGAGGAATGTCGGTTGTTGATTCAACTACAGTTTGGCTTACAGGAGCCGATGAAGCCATTCTGCGAACCACAGACCAGGGGGCAACTTGGGAAAAATTAGCCATTCCTGATACCGATCATCTCGATTTTCGATCGGTGCATGCCTTCTCTAAAAGTTCTGCGATAGTTGTAAGTGCAGGCTTTCCAGCTAGAGCTTACAAAACGAATGATGGAGGTATTAGCTGGAGTTTAGTGTATGAAAACAAAGACTCCTCCGCTTTCATGAATTCCATAGCCTTTAAAAATGAACGTGAAGGAATTATTATTGGAGACCAAATCAACGGAAGGCACTTAATTTTAAGGACAGGTAATGCCGGTGTTACTTGGCAGCGAATAGATTCTGTTGATGTGCCGAAGCCATTAACCGTTGAAAACGGTTTTGCCGCTAGTGGCACGTGCATTACTGTGAGTAAGTCAGGTAGATTTTTTATTGGTTTGGGTGGAGAGCAAGCAAGAATATTTAGCTCGATAAATGGATATAAATGGAAGGCAAAAACAACACCTTTAGTGCATGGTGACCCCTCTTCAGGAATTTATTCAATACATGCCTGTGGCACAGGAAAAATGATGGCAGTTGGTGGTGATTATTCTAAACCAGACTCAAGCCATTACCCCATTATTTCTATGAACGATGGCAAAAGTTGGATCACAACAAAAGGCAAAGTAGATGGATACAGGTCAGTTATTACCTATTCTAAAAAAGGAAAATTTTGGGTTACAGGTGGCACAAATGGGCTAGATTTGAGCACAGACGATGGAGCAACTTGGACGAAATTCTCTTTTCAGGATGTTAATACCATTCGGTTTTTTCCGCATACCACAAAAGCCATTGCAGCCAATAGCAAGGGAGAAATCTTTTTGTTCGAATTCGTGATGGGGAAATCTTAATGAAAGTTGAGAAAGATTGATTCAGTGAATATAAAGTAACTATTTATTCATTAGCAAGCATAAAAAACCCCGCCGAAAATACGGCAGGTTTCCTGTTTTTGTTTCATTTCTACACGTATTTATCGCCTTTCTCGATTTTTATGTCGGTAACAAATTGCTTTATTTTTTGCTCATCTTCTTTTCTACAAACCAACAAAGTGTCATTTGATTCAACAACAATATAGTCTTTTAGTCCTTGTAGCACCACTAATTTATTTTTAGGAACACTCACTATACAGTCTTCAGAGTCGTACAGCATAACATTCTTACCAACAACGGCATTGTTATCGTCATCGTGCTCTAAATGAGTATAGATTGACCCCCAAGTTCCTAAATCTGACCAACCTATATCGGCCGATAAAACGTATACATTTTTAGCCTTTTCCATGATGCCGTAATCTATACTTACACTTTTACACTCAGCGTAAATTGAGTTAATGGCAGCTGCTTCGTTTGCTGTTCCAAAAGCATCTTTCTGCTCTTTAAAAAGCGCATCCATTTCCGGTAGTAACTTCTCAAAAGAATCGTTGATGGAAGACAAACTCCAAATAAACATTCCCGAATTCCAACTGAAATCTCCGCTATCTAAAAATTGTTTGGCAAGTGTTAAATCGGGTTTTTCGGTAAATGTTTTCACTTTTTTAATGGGAGACTGACCACTATCATCAAATTGAATATAACCATACCCTGTGTCTGGTCTACTTGGCTGAATACCCAATGTAACTAATGCATTATTCGCTTCAGTATAGTCCAACGCTGTTGTCATTACTTCTACAAACTTATCCTCCTTTAATATCAAGTGGTCGGCAGGAGCAACAATAATGTTGGCATTAGGGTTTTTTGTAGCAATCTTGTAGTTTGCATAAGCAATACAGGGCGCAGTGTTTCTTCGGCTAGGCTCACACAAAACTTGGTCGGCAGTAACATCCAATTGTTCCAACACCAAATCCTTATATAAGTCATTGGTAACAATGTAAATGTTCTCTTTCGGTGCTAACCTCAACAGCCGATCAAAAGTCTGTTGAATTAATGTTTGACCTGTACCTAAAATATCTATAAATTGCTTTGGGAATGCGGTTCTACTCATGGGCCAAAATCTGCTTCCAATACCGCCAGCCATAATCACGCAATAGTTATTCTCTTTTCTCATCTTCTTTTTAATTGGCTAACAAATGTACTTAAATCAGAAAGTAAGAGCTTCGCACTTCTAATACATAAATCTTAAGAAGTTGTAATTTTATCTACTTCCGCATGACCGCTAATAAGGTATGTTTTTTGACTTTTCAGTTCGATGCATTCGAAGCGAGTTCTGCGCTTTTTACCTCTTTTGAAAATTCGCTCTTGAAAATTAAATAATTCTCCTTCTGGAATAGATTCTAAGAAAACTGAATCTAAATTAAAATCATATCGTCGCAACACTTTAAACAACTTAGGGTCAGAACAACTAGATGCTTTTGGACAAGTAATATGAATTTGCAAAGCCGCTTGAATGTCACTTGGAAATTTCACCGTAGCTAGCAACTGCTTTAGTAGCTCTGCGTACATCATCTGCCATTCTATTCCATGAGGATTCACTTTCCCCTTAAATTTTTCCCAGCAGGCCACATGCGCAATTTCGTGCGTAAGTGTTATTAAAAAGTGAAATTGATTTAAATTGCCATTCACTGAAACTCTATTCGGCTTCCCTTGAAATGCAGGACGAAAATCACCAAATTTTGTTTTTCTAGCTTTTGTTATGCGCAAGTGAAATGGAAGCTGATCGTACCACTTTTGAATAAGGGGCATCGCTTCCTCGGGAATGTATTTCAGCAATACATTTGACAAGGTTTAAGAAAAGATTTGGAAAATCAACAAACTCGAAAAATAGGCCAACGCACCCATGTACACCAACTGTATGATCGGCCATTTCCATCCACCTGTTTCTTTCACCACAATAGCTACTGTAGCCATGCATTGCAAGGCAAAGGCATAAAAAATAAGAAGGGAGTAACCCGTAGCTCGTGTGTATACTTTTTCACCAGTATCAGAGAAAGTAGCGCGCTGCATCTTCGCTTTTATTCCTTCTGTATTCTCATCGTCGCCAACGGTGTATAAAGTTGCCATTGTACCAACAAACACTTCTCGCGCTGCAAAAGATGTAATGATTGCAATTCCAATTTTCCAATCAAAACCCAATGGGCGAATGGCTGGTTCGATAAATTTTCCAATGTGCCCTGCATAAGAAACTTCTAATTTTTCGGTAGCAATTTGTTCGTTAATCACAGTAAGGTCAGCGTTGGAGTCTGCTAAAACCGTTTCGTACTTTGCGTCAATGTCCGCCATTTTCTCACCAGGACCGTAAGAAGAAAGTACCCAAAGCACAATTGATACAGCAATAATAATTTTACCGGCTTCAAATAAAAAGAGTTTTGTTTTATTCAAAATCGTCATTCCAATATTTGTCCACCGTGGAGTTCTGTAAATGGGCAATTCCATTACAAAATGACTGCGCTCTTTTGACTTTACAACATACTTCATAACCGCCGCGGTAACCAACGCCGCCGCAAACCCAAGCAGGTATAAGCCCATCATAATAATTCCTTGCAAGTTAAAACTTAGAAATTGCTTATCTGCAGGAATCACCAGGGCAATGAGCAGTGTATAAACGGGAATCCGCGCAGAGCAACTAATGAGCGGAGTAACAAATATGGTAAGTAATCTTTCTTTCTTATTCGCAATGATTCGAGCACTCATAATAGCAGGAACGGCACAAGCCGCGCCTCCAAGTAGTGGAATTATTGACCTGCCATTAAGTCCAAATCTCTTTAGTAATGCGTCGGTGAGAAAACTAACTCTGGATAGATAACCTGTATCTTCTAAAATCGCAATGAACATAAAAAGCATGGCGATTTGAGGAATAAAGATGACAATTCCGCCTAGACCTGCTAATACCCCATCAACCAATAAATCATTTAAAACACCCGAAGGAAGGGTCTCAGCAATAAAGTTCCCCAACACTAAGAATCCATTTTCTATCCACTCCATAGGGTAGGAAGACCATGAGAAAATTGCTTGAAAAATAAGAAACAGGATAAATAAGAAAATGGCAAAACCCCAAACAGGATGAGTGAAAACATTGTCAATTTTTCGAGTAATTGTTGCAGTTCTAGATTCCCCTTCTTTGGTTAAGGTTTCTGCTATTATTCCCTTTATTTTTTCAAATCGGTAAATGGTATTTTGCAACGCATCTTTCGATTCGTGATCTTCAATGAACTTCTCTGCCTGTTGGTATTGATAAGCAGCAATGGTAGCTTTTAGCTCTTTTGTGCCTTTGCCCAATCTTGCATTCATTGGAACAACTGGTATACCTAGTCGTTTTTGGAGTTTTTCGATGTCGATATTTTGTTTGTTGCGTTCTACAACATCCATCATATTTAAAACCAAAATCGTTGGTTGTTCCGAATCAATTAACTGCGTAGCCAGCAATAAATTCCTTTTCAGGTTTGAAGCATCGGCAACTACAACGATAAGTTCTGGTAAGTCTGTTCTGGTGTTGTCGCTTAAGTATTCAAAGGTTACCCGTTCATCTTCTGAGCGAGGGCTCAAGCTGTAAGTACCGGGCAAATCAATTACCTCGGCATCTATTTGATAGTTAATTTTTACGGAGCCAATTTTTTTCTCAACTGTAACACCCGGAAAGTTTCCAATACGTTGATTTAATCCGGTTAAAGAATTAAATAGTGTTGATTTTCCAGAATTTGGATTCCCTACTAAAATTAACCGAAGCTTATCTTCTACTTTAAATTCTTTCTTCTTCAAACCGTTAGCTTAGTTCAACTTCCATTTTTTTAGCATCATCCTTTCGCAAACTTATAAAACTATCTTCTACGCTGATAATAATTGGATCGCCAAATGGTGCCTTTCGTTCCACCAAAATTTCTTCTCCTACAACACAACCCATGCTATAAAGTTGAATCGTCAATTGAGCGTCTAGCACATTTTTTAAGATAACTCTATCCCCTACTTTATAATCTGCTAAATTGCTTTTCATTCTTATTATTTAGATTAAATCTAAATAGCAAAGATACTGTTAAAAATGCTGATTTAACTAAAGAAATAATGCTTTTCAGAATTATTTGTCGGTGCAATTTGCTCTAGGTGACTAAAAGTGGGGCAGTCGCACTTTTTCTTACTTTTCGACTTGGATTTTTTCTTTTTATGCGAGATGGTGCCGTTGGTTTTACAAGCCATAAGACTTGCTGCAATTAGTAAAAGGGTAAATAGATAACGGAATCGCATAGTCAAAGGTAAGTATTGTTATGTAGAATAGCTTAAGAGTGAATGGAATTTCATAAGGTATAAATAAACCAAAAAACGCCCCAACATTACTGTTGAGGCGTTTCTTAATAAATTCTTAGATGTTAATTATCCACATTTGCTGTATCCACAGTCCATGCAAGTTAAACAACCTTCTTTAAAAACCATTCCTTCTTCAGATGAACATTCAGGACAAGCCTTTCCACTTACCTTTGTTCCATCTGGAATGTATCTTTTTAAAGCTCTTTGAACTCCGTTTTTCCAAGTATTTAAGCTTTCATCACTTAAGTGAAGGTTGGCTACCATTTCAACAACAAATGCAATTGGCATACCGTGTCTCAATACTCCTGAAATCAACTTCGCATAGTTCCAATACTCTTGGTTAAACGTTCTTGAAAGTCCTTCAATGGTTGTTTTGTATCCGTCCTTATCTTCGTATTGGAAATCGTAACGTGCTCTTCCGTCTTGCGACTTGTTTCTAATTACCCAACCTTTATCTACGTGACTTAAAATTGAAAACGAATCTTCCGCTCTACCTGTAAAAATTTCGTAAGGTCTACCGTCGATTGTTCCTACAATAGCAACCCATTTTTCGTGATTATTATTGAATTTTACGATATCTGCCTCCAATACTTTTGGTCTTGGTGGTGCTTGTGTTTCCATAAACGCACCTGCAGCTGCCTCATCTTTTTTACCTTTATCGTCGTTGCTCACTAATACTCCTGAACGAGAACCATCACGGTAAACTGTAATTCCTTTACAGCCGCTTTCCCAACCGGTCATGTAAATTTTAGAAACCATTTCTTCAGTAGTTTCTTCTGGAATGTTAACGGTCACTGAAATGGAGTGATCTACCCATTTTTGAATAGCGCCTTGCATTTTCACTTTGTTCACCCAGTTTACATCATTGGCTGTTGCTCCGTAGTAAGGTGTTTTTGCAATAATTTTATCTAACTCCTCTTGACCGTATGTTGAAACTTCATTCGCATCGTATCCATTAGCAGTTAACCACGTTCTGAAGTGGTGGTGGAATACATTGTATTCTTCCCAAGAATCGCCAACCTCATCTACAAAGTCAACTCTTGAGTTTTGATCGTTTGGATTTACCTTCTTTCTTCTCTTGTAAGAAACCATAAACACTGGTTCAATACCTGAAGAAGTTTGCGTCATAATAGAAGTTGTTCCTGTTGGAGCAATGGTTAGCAAAGCAATGTTTCTTCTGCCATATTTCACCATATCCTCGTACAATGCAGGGTCAGCTTCTTTAATTCTATTTACCATTGGGTTCTTCTCTTCTCTGATAGAATCATAGATTGGGAACGAGCCTCTATCTTTTGCCAACTCAACTGAAGAACGGTAAGCTTCTAATGCCAATGTTTTGTGAACTTTTACTGAAAAGTCTAATGCTTCATCTGTTCCGTACTTCTTATTCAAACCTGCAAGCATGTCGCCTTCTGCTGTAATACCAACACCTGTTCTTCTTCCTTCAATGCACTTCTGCTTAATTTTTTCCCAAAGCGTTAACTCAGTTCTCTTAACGTCTAAGCCTTCTGGATCGTCTTCAATTTTCTTAATGATGGCATCAATTTTCTCCATCTCTAAATCAACGATGTCGTCCATTATTCTTTGAGCAAAAGCAGCGTGCTTTTTGAATTTCACCATGTCGAATGATGCTTCAGGAGTAAAAGGATTTTCTACATAACTGAATAAGTTAATCGCTAATAAACGACAAGAATCATAAGGACACAATGGAATTTCTCCACATGGGTTGGTAGAAACTGTTTTGAAACCCAAGTCAGCATAGCAATCTGCAACCGACTCGTTAATTACTGTATCCCAGAATAAAATTCCTGGCTCAGCTGATTTCCATGCGTTGTGAATAATCTTATCCCACAATTTTTTTGCATTGGTTTCAGTTGTATACGTTGGGTTAGAACTTTCAATTGGGTACTGTTGTGGGAAACTTTCATTTCCTTTAACAGCTTTCATAAAGTCGTCTGTAATTTTTACAGAAACGTTTGCTCCTGTAACTTTAGTTCCATCCATTTTTGCGTCAACAAAGTGCTCAGCATCTGGGTGCTTTATAGAAACACTTAACATCAAAGCTCCTCTTCTACCATCTTGAGCAACTTCTCTTGTCGAGTTTGAATACCTTTCCATAAATGGAACAATTCCTGTTGAAGTCAATGCTGAGTTCATAACGGGACTACCTTTCGGACGGATGTGAGACAAATCATGTCCAACTCCACCTCTTCTCTTCATTAATTGAACTTGCTCTTCATCTATTTTCATAACGCCACCATAAGAGTCAGCCACGCCCTTATTACCAATTACAAAACAGTTAGATAACGATGCAATTTGGAATGGATTACCAATTCCTGTCATCGGTCCACCTTGAGGAACAATGTATTTGAAATCTTTCAATAAATCATACACTTCACTTTCGCTTAACGAATTTGAATACCTAGATTCAACTCTCGCGATTTCAGAAGCCAATCTTTTATGCATATCGTCAGGCGTTCTTTCATATAAATTTCCCGCTGAATCTTTCAATGCATACTTATTCAACCATACACTTGCCGCTAACTCATCTCCACGAAAATATTCAGTGGCACTTTGAATTACTTGCTCGTAAGAAAAGGTTGGTCTTTTTTGCTCATTTTGCTGATTGGTGTCAGCAGAAGTAACGACTTGGTTGGCTGCTACGTTTGTGGCTGTTTCTTTCATTTTCAATTAATTGGCGTTTGTTATTAAAGAGAACGTTAATGGAACATTAACTTTGACTAAAGTAGAATCAAGTGATACTTTTTCCAAGAAGGGTTTTTTTCTTTTATTAACAAACTCAACAAAATTTTAGACTTAGATTTCATCGCTTGTTCAGGCATTTTTTACCTTTTTTTTTCAACAATTGAAGTTTTGGCAAGGCATTTTTGTATAGAGTGCTCTTCTGCTCTTTTCTCCTATTTTAAAACTTGGTGTTTAACAAGAATAACGTGACGATTATCATTTTATGCAACTCTTTTGTGGGTAAATTTGTTGTTCCTTATAAAAAGCTTTAATGAATAGAATTGTAGGTATTGAATTGAGTCACCGTTACGCTCCAATAGATGTTAGAGAACAACTGGCTTTTAATTCAGAGCAAACCGAACAAGCGCTCCAAGAATTAAGAAAAGTTTATCAAGAGGTATTTATTATTTCCACTTGCAACCGTTTATCGTTATATGCCTTTGGAGATAGTTATTTGCACTTAGAAGAATACCTCGAGCGTTTTGGAAAGTATAGCCAGTACCTTACTGTTTTGCCAGATACCAAAATTGCAGTTCAAAATCTTTTCTCTACCGCGGCCGGATTAGAGTCTCAAGCAATTGGCGAACATCAAATTGTTGGTCAAATAAGAGATGCGTTAGACTTAGCAAGAAAAAATAAAACCATTGGCCCTATTTTAGATGAATTTATTCGCCAAGCGGTTCACGTTGGTAAAAGAACACGATTAGAAACCAACATTGGACAGCATTCAGCGTCACTAGCAACAGTTGGCTTTGAACTTATTAATAAGCATCAGTTTAATCTTGCAGAGTGCAACCTGCTAGTAGTTGGAACTGGCAACATGGCAAACCTCGTTACCACAGTGCTTGATCGATCATCTATCAACAAACTTTACATTGCGAGTCATAATTTAGGGCGGGCAAGTGAAATGGCACTTGAATGGAACGGCGAAGCAGTTCACGTGAGTAAACTTCCCTACTTATTAGCAGAAGTGGATATCATTATTGGAGGAACCCAAGGAGAAGTAAATCTACTAGCCGAAAAAGAAATTGAAAACTCTAAGTGCACAAGGGCTCAGTTTGCAGCAACTGCGCAAAAACCAAAATTGCTCATTGATTTTGGTTTGCCCAGAAATTTCAACCCGCACCTCAAAAAAATAGAGAACATCCACCTATACGATTTAGATGACATCAAAAAAATGACTTTCGACGGGTTGTTAAAACGTCACGATGAAATTCCACAAGTAAAAAAGATCATAACCGAAGAGGTAGATAAATTCACTGAAGCTTTTTATCAAAGAAAGGCGGCACCAATTATAGAAGCCTACTGGAGTGGATTGAACGAAACCAAAGATGAAGAATTAAAATGGTTGATGCCTAAGTTGGGTGAATTAACAAGCGAACAAGAAAGACTTATTGAGAAATTTGCTCACCGAATGATTCGTAAAATTTCTAAAAAGCCAATTGAACAGGTGCATGAAATGGCTCAGAACCTACATTTAACCGACAACCCAATTAACACCGTAAAAAAAGTATTTGATTTGGATGAAGTAGAATTATTTGTGCCTAAGCGGAGAGTAATCATTGGTACTAGAGGAAGCAAACTAGCCTTAACTCAAACCACTCATATAATAGAACAACTAAAAAAATTAGATCCGCAAATTGAATATGTAACTAAAGTCATTCGCACCAGTGGAGACGACGGAAATATTGAAGTAATGGGCGCCTTTACCTCAGCCATTCAACGTGCGCTTTTAAGTAATAAGGTAGATATTGCAGTGCATAGCTACAAAGATTTGCCAATAGAACAGGTTCCTGGATTAATGATTGGGGCAATTTCTGAACGAGAAGATGTAAGAGATGCGTTACTTTCCAGCTCCGGTAAAACCCTAAGAGAGCTGCCAGAAGGAGCTGTTATAGGCACCGGAAGCTTGAGACGACAAATCCAAATCAAACAAATTAGACCAGATTTAGAAGTAAAGTTCATTCAAGGAAACTTAGACGGTAGAATTAAAAAAATGAAAGATGGTGGCTATGACGCTATTATTCTTGCAGTTGCCGGACTAAAACGCTTGGGTATGTTAGACGAGGTAACAGAGTTCTTAACAGAGGAAGAAATGATTCCTGCTGTTTGTCAAGGAGCTCTAGCTTTGGAAGTTAGAGAGAATGACAAAACAACTGCCATGCTTGTAAAAAAGCTCGACAACGAAGACGTGCATCTTGCTACTGAAGCAGAACGAAGTTTTTTAACAGCTTGTGGTGGTGGATGTAATTTCCCTTTGGCAGCATATGCCCAAATTAAAGGTGAGTCAATCCACATAAATGGATTATACGCCTCGGGCGATGGAACGGTGGTAGAAATTGACACAATACAAGGACACAAAAACGGTGCAACTCGATTGGCGCAACAATTAGCCATAGAATTAATGGCCAAGGTACGAAGCCGCAGGTTAGCCGCTGAATCAACTTCTAACTAGCACCATGAAAGGCAAAAGAGTATTGATTACCCGTTCGGTAGAAGACAACAAAGAGTTCAAAGAGCAGCTAGAAAAAAAAGGCGCAGAAGTAGTTGAAGCACCAATGATTGAATTCAAAGTTGCAGAAGATTTGACGGTCATTCACGAGCAATTAAATCAACTAGAAACCATTGATTGGATTGTTTTTACTTCCGCCAAAACCGTAGAGTTCTTTTTTCAAATTGCTGCGAATTTTGGAACTAAGTTTTATTATTACCCCGACTTGAAACTTGCCACAGTTGGTGAAAAAACAAAGTTGAAGCTAGAACAATTAGGGTATAGAACCAACTTTGTTCCCATACAATACACTGCCGAAGTTTTAGCCGAAAATATGGACGAAAACATCGAGGGGAAAAAAGTATTAGTTCCTCAATCGAACCTCGCAGGCAATGAGTACCTTAGGGTTTTTGAAAAACGAGGAGCTCTTCCAATACCTGTAATCATTTACGATACACTACCGGTAATTCATACTGCCGAAGCTTTTCAAGAAAAGATGCTCGCGGTTGATTATTTAACGTTCACCAGTGGTTCAACAGTTGAAGCCTTCATGCAAAACATGAAGAATATGGAAGGCGCGATACATCAAGAAAAAATAGTTTGCATTGGTCCAAGCACAGCAAAAGTTGTTGAGCAGAACGGCCAAAAGGTCTCTGCCATTGCAGAACCGCACACAACAGAAGGTATGATTCATGCCATTGAAAAATTAGAAGAACATGTTTAGACCAAGAAGACTCCGAAAAAATGAAATGATTCGTTCCATGGTGAGAGAAAATCACCTCAGTGTTAAGGATTTTATTTACCCTTTATTTGTTGAAGAGGGAGAAAACTTAAAAAAGGAAATTGCGACTATGCCGGGTGTTTTTCGCTACTCTCTAGATCAGCTGGATGCAGAACTCAAAGAAATTGTTGAGTTGGGCATTCCTTCCATCATGCTTTTTGGTATTCCGAAACACAAAGATGAAATAGGCAGTGAATCTTGGAATGACGAGGCTGTGGTTCAAGTAGCCATTCGATACATTAAAAAGAATTACCCTCAGCTTTATGTTATTGCCGATGTGTGTTTTTGCGAATACACCTCTCACGGACACTGTGGTCCTTTAGTTCCCTCAATTGGGGCAAAAGATGGCATGGACGTAGACAATGACCAAACGCTTACTAATTTGGAAAAACAGAGTTTATCTATGGCGAGAGCCGGAGCCGATTTATTAGCTCCTTCAGGCATGATGGATGGCATGATTGCCACCATGAGAGATGCTCTGGCCTTAGCTTCTTTTGAGAGTATTCCAATCATGTCATACGCTGTTAAATACGCTTCTGCCTTTTACGGGCCATTTAGAGATGCTGCAGATTCAGCTCCAAGCTTAGGCGATAGAAAAACATACCAAATGGACCCTGCCAATAGAATTGAAGCGCTAAAGGAAGCAGCTTTAGATGTAGCGGAAGGGGCAGACATTTTAATGGTGAAACCTGCACTTTCTTACTTGGACATAATAAGAGAATTAAAAGACACCCACGATTTGCCCTTGGCTGCTTATAATGTAAGTGGCGAATATGCCATGTTAAAAGCCGCTGCACAAAATGGATGGATTGATGGAGAAAAAGTAATGATGGAGAAACTTATCTCCATGAAACGAGCTGGAGCTGACATTATTCTTACCTACCATGCCAAAGAGGCTGCGAGGTTAATGTAACTATTTCAAATCCTCATCCTTCTTCAACGTGATAGGAATAGGCTTGTCTTCTTGGTAAATTTTCAGTTCCAAAATATCAGCAGGCATTCCAACATTCTTTTTTAACAATGAAGCAATCACCTTGCGCATTACTTCAGACTTTAGCACTATTGTAGACCCAATAAAATCTATTGAGTTAATCCAAAAATGAATTTTTATGTTGATGGTGCTGGTTGCAAATTCGTCAATGGTAACTAATGGAGCTAGCTCTTCTGAATGAACAATTTCAGAAATGCTCTTTAATGTTGAATCTATCTCCTCCATCACCTCTTTAATTGATTCGTTATAATCTAAACCAATCACAAAATCGTGGCGCAACAACCCATCTTGAGTATAGTTAATTAGCGGATTCTTAATTAAACTAGAGTTTGGAATGTAGATGTCTCTTCCGTTGACCGTGCGCAAATGAGTACTTCTGAGCTGTAAGTTTTTTACCGTGCCAACAAAGCCATCAATTTCAATTACATTGCCAATGTTGAAAGGTCTATTAAAGGCAAGCATAATTCCGGCTAATAAATTCTCTCCGATATCTTTAAAGGCAAATCCGAGAACTATAGCAGTAACTCCCGCACCCGCTAAAAGCCCAGAAACAGCGCCACTCAAGCCTACTTTATTCAAAAAAATTGACGCTCCTATTGTTACGAAAATCCAAATTAAAATTTTGCCTAAGAAGTTAGACAAAAGCTTATCGTCAGTTCTTTTATCGAAGCGTTGCACAAATAATCGCTGTGCAAACTTGCCCGCGAAAACAAAAAATGTAAATAAAATTGCACCCAAAATAATTGACGGAGAAATTTCTAAAATGCTTTCCCACCACTCTGCGAACTCCTGTTGTATTCTTTCTATCGTTGAACTAAGGTACACACTTTACAATCAAATTATAGTGAACTTGCCATTCATTTCATGTGGTGGCTAAAATTTGAAGCATCCTTACATTTCAATAAAAACCAAAGGAGGTGACTCATTATCGAATCACCTCCGTTGCATTTCTTCTCACTCAAATCATTTATTGTTGTTTGATCACTTTCCTAATTAACCAAGTATCGTCTTCCAATTGTACTCTGATCAGATAGAATCCATCTCGATAATCACTCAATGAGAGTTGAGCTTTATTTTGACGAGTAGGAATTGACATTACTTTTGCTCCTTTCATATCATACACTTCAATTAACCTGATTTGCTCCTCGGCTTCAATTGTTAAATCTCCTGAGCTTGGTATTGGGAATACAGAAAGATTAACTCCTTGAGTGGCGATAAAATCATTTACTGATAAAGCACTACAAGTATCTGTTGTCGCAAAACTCAAAGCAGGCAACTGAATCGAATCGTTAAAAAGCTTCGCCTGATTTAACGTAGCTACCATGGCATTAATGTTTTGCCCAATTACAGTATTTGTGCCGGGGGTTTTACCAACACCTACAGCAATTTCAATTGTTTTACGCTCGTTCGGTTGCAATGAGAAAGCGGGAATAGCTCCAAAAAGTCTACGATCTCCAGATTGGTTTTGAGGTTGTGCTCCACCAGGAGTTAACTCCGTCCAGCCTGTTAAAGCAACAGGATCTCCGGTAAACATATGAGTTGTATTCACATTTGAAACACCTGAAGAATTAAATCCATTTCCTCCATACCTCATTGCCATGCCATTTTTCCATTTAGCATTCATGTAATTCAACCAGTCTTGAGCTGTGGCAGGATCTCCATTTGAACTTGGTCCAATGTTGTAGTAAATTAAACTCGACATGGAATCACTTAAGAACTTAACTCCTACAGCTGGAGTACTATTTCCATATCCTGAACTTGAACCTTGCCCTGCATCAAATAAAGTTCCATTATATGAATACATTACATTATTGATTCTATCACAACCTACGTAATCATCAACGGCATTCCCTAAATCTGTGTCCAGAAAAAGACCTACTTGCACTGAATCGTATGCAACTTGAGCTCTATTTACTATTGTATATTGTACAAAAAGACTCGAATCTAAAGCAGTCCCTTGGGCGCTAAAGCCATACATCATCCAATGATACTCTAACTCTAAATTTTTATCCAATGGGTGATTAATCCAGTAAATGGCCTGGTCTCCTTTAATGATTGGGTAATCTCCATTTTGTGGATCATAACAGCCATTTGAATTAGCATCAAAAAATGGGGCGAGATCAAGAGCGACTCCTAAAGTTGAGTCTCCAAAGGCTGGCAAATTCTTAATCGCATCTGGCATAACATAATTTGGTTGACCAGCACCCGCTTGATGCGCCGCGATTTGTTGCTTCGTAAGTTTAAGTATATAATCTCCAACTAACCCTCCGGTGTTTGAAATTGGTCCCGGCGCAAAAGCTGTTTGAAATCCATTTAAAGGATGAACATCAAAATTAGAAGCATTTTGCTTTTTAGCGGCTACAATAAAGTTTGCTGCAAAAACAAGATGTTTCCCACTATTTTTAGGAAACTCTAAGTTTGCTGCTCCACTATAAACTTCTTCAAAAAGAGGGTCTGAAATTCTAACGCCTGTTTTAAACACATTTACATCAAATATAGTCTGTTGAGCTGATGATGCTTGAACCGAAGGAGAAGAAACGTACAAACCTTTACTTGTCCCGATTGCCACAAATTGATCGATTAAATCTATACTAGAACTCATCTCGGCTATATCATTTCCAAAATGCGGATCCGCTAATGAATCCATTATTGAGCAAGCTATCATAGTTGATCCCGTTGCTAAGAACCATGTTTTACTATTGAGTCTATTAATAGATTTTACATCAGGCCCAGCATTGCTACTTAAAGGAATTCCTCGAATTTCAACTGAATTTAACTCTAAGTTGGCCGGTTAACTAACTTTATAATAGTATTTGTCTCTAGTATTTCTGGGAAAAGCAAATATTTCTCCATCAGCAGATGCTTTCAAAATAAACAACCCTATTGGAGTCTTCGAAGAAAATCCCGAAGGGGAAAAATTCGTCCAAGTTCCATTCTCGTAAACAGCTACTGAATCAATGTTCCCGCGACCTAAAAGAAAGGTTGCGTAGACTCTATCGCTGCTGCCTACAGCTATAGATGCAGAAGAGACAGAGGGGTAATTTATGAAGTTCGAACCATCAAATTTACTCACTCCCGTAAATCCACTAGTTATCCAGAGCGTGTCTGTGCTAGTCGCTATAATATCTCGAACTGTATTACTCGCCATTCTATTTGCGGTTGAGTAAGCAACAAATGAAGTGCCGTCAAAACTCATTAAAGTTCCGTTCTGAGATATTAGCGAGTTTTCATCCAAACCTTCCCTTGAGCATACACCAATCGGCTCACAATATCAGATACCGGCAAAAAGTCACTTGGTTTGTAATTAGAGAAAGTTGTACCATCAAAGTGAGTTAATCCTGAATCAGTCGCTAACCAAATGTTAGCTGAATCTTGAATCATGACCTCGTACACATTGTCATTTATTAATCCATCGGCAACCGTGTATTTAGTCCAGTTATTTGTAGTTGTAATTTGAGAGAAAGATTTCACTGCGAATAGCAGCAAAAGAGCAACTAAGCTATTTTGTAAAATTGGTTTCATGATCTTTTGTTTAAATGTTCACATACAAGAAACATAAAACATAGAATACGTTGCCTAGGAAATAATTAGTTTTCAACTTCTTCCAAAATCCTCTTTAATCGATCAGGATAATCTGTAATAATTCCATCCACTCCCATTTCAACAAACAAACGCAAATCATATTCATCGTTCACGGTCCAAACATTGATTTTTTTGCCCATTTTGTGAACGTTTTTAACCACCAAAGGAGTCACATTTTTAAAGTTCACGTTTACTTCCTGAGCAAAATCATAATGCTTTAAAGATTTATACGTAAACTGACTACCGCCAATAAACGGAGCAACAGGAATTACAATTTCGAATAACTTTTGAATGTGACTATTTAGCCCTGGTAAAGACCTAAAGTTCTTTAGAACCTTGTCATTAAAAGATTGTACGATGCACCAATCTTGCGCATTGTATTCATTAATCAAGTCAATTACATTGCGCTCTATTCCATGGTGATATGGGCTTCCATCTTTGATTTCTAACAAAAGTGTTGTCCTACCGTTAACCAATTCAAGTACCTGACGAAACGTGGGAACTTTTACATTGCTGTAATCGTAGTGAAACCACGAACCAGCCGAATAACGTTGAATTCTTGTAAGTGACATTTTACGTGCACTTCCCCATCCGTTTGTAGTCCGCTTTATTGTTTTATCGTGCAACACAATAACCACCCCATCTAAGGTTTGGCGCAAATCCATTTCAATTCGATCCACTCCAATTTCAATTGCCTTTTCAAAAGCAACTAAAGTATTCTCAGGCCGTAAGCCAGAAGCTCCTCTATGAGCTATATTGAGTGGTTTGTTTATCACGGTCGGTAAATATAAATCTTATTCTCTTCTCACAGAAAAAGCGATAAAAATTCAATGTTTATAATTCAACTCCTTCTTCACAAATTTGACTGAATATTAGCTATAAATTTGCTTCAAATGGATACTATAATGAAGAACTTTCTATTCGTAATAAGCCTCTTAGTTTCACATACCTTTTTATTGGCACAAGAGTTTACAACCTATACCTGGGAAAATGGTAAAACCAAAGCAGAGGGTCGTTTAGTGCAAGGTGGTATTGAAGAAGGAGAATGGAAATACTATAACCAAGAAGGCCAACTGATTCAAAAAGTAAACTACAACTTTGGCGTAGTGGAAGGTGAGTATGAACACTATTTTGACAACGGCAAACTGAGCGAAAAAGGAAACTTTATCAATGCAAAAAGAGATGGAAATTTTTATACCTATTTCGAGAATGGCAAGTTATCTATGAGCGGCTTTTACAACAATGGCTACAAGGACAGCACGTGGACGAATTACCACGAAAATGGGACAAAACAATGGCAGGGAACTTATGATACAGATGTAAGAATTAACGATTGGACCTTTTGGTACGACAATGGGCAACTCAAAAAAACAGTCAATTACAATGAAGGCGAACGAACACTAAGTTTTTATAATCGCACGGGAGAAGCCTTAGTTGAAAAAGGAAACGGGAGCTGGAAAGAATACTATCCAAACGAAAAAATGAAGGCCAGCGGAAGTTTTAAAAATGGTCAGAAAGATGGAGTTTGGAAAGACTTTTACGAGAATGGCAATCTTGCAAGCGAAAAACAATATGGTGAAAATAAAGAAATTGGAACTTGGACTTATTTTCGGGAAAACGGCAAAACGAGCCAAGTTAGAAACTACAAAGAAGGTTTAAAACATGGAGTTTGGAAAGACTTTTATGAGAATGGGGCGCAGAAAGCTGAAAAACCCTATAGCAATGACGAGCTTACCGGAAAGTACACTGCCTGGTTTGAAAGTGGCGAATTAGCGGAAAAAGGAAGTTTTGAGAAAGGAGAAAAAACGGGCGATTGGGAGTGGTATCATGAAAATGGAATGAAAGACATGCAAGGCCAGTTTAAAGAGAATATGCAGCATGGAACTTGGGAATATTACTATGATCATAAAGACCAAGTTTTGTCAACAGGAGCTTTTGAAAACGGGAAAAGAAATGGCGCATGGAAGTATTATTATGAGACAGGCGAGCAATGGAAAAAGGGTAATTTCTTAAACGATCAGAAAAATGGACTTTGGGAGATTTTTCATGAAAATGGGACATTAATAATCACCGGAAAGTATAACAACGGTTTAGAAGACGGAAAGTGGAATACCTATTTTTCTGACAAAAACCCACAGGATGAGGGCTTTTATGTAAATGGTGAAATGACAGGAATGTGGAAAGGTTGGTTCCCCAATGGAACCCAACGATACACCGGAGAATACTTGGCGAACAAAAAGAATGGCACATGGACCTATTGGAATGATAATGGCAACAAAGAGTTAGAAGAATCTTATAAAGACGGGCTTTTACACGACATAAGAAAAAGCTGGTATGCCAATGGAAATTTGAGAGATGAAGGCAGCTATGATGAAGGCAAACAAAACGGACTTTGGACATTTTACCACGAGAATGGTCAAAAAATGATGGATGCAAATTATGACAAAGGTAGAATTAACGGAAAAGTAACAAGTTATTATGAAATTGGAACACTAGAAAGTGAGAAGTTCTATGTAAATGGAATACCTCATGGGAATTTTACCTTTTACGAAAAACAAGCTGGAAAAATTAAACAAGTAGTGAAATACAAAAAAGGACAGAAGATTAGTGTTGAAGATGAAAATTAAAAACACAAGCAGAAACAGATAGTCAGTTACCTGCCTTTACAACAGAATTAATTCACAATTTGTTAGACTCCATTTAACTAGAAAATGGCATTCAGCGCAAATTGTGGCCTTATGCATCTAAACTATTTTTACAATATTGACCTCAGTATATAAATAATCGGCACTCCAATTAGTCTCAGTTTCAAGATTTAAAAATCAAGGTAGAATAATCGCATAAATTTCATTACTTTTGCACAGAATTTAGTTGGAATTGATAAAGAGGGGACATTCGTCCCCTCTTTTCATAAAACAATTGTTGGAGATGATTACGAAGTCTGAAATTGTAAAGTTAGTTGAAGAAAAAATTGAAGGAACAGAATATTACATTGTTGATATCTCGGTAAGTTCTTCCAACCAAATTCGCGTTGAAATTGATGGAAACAAAGGAGTTAAAATTAACGACTGTGTAGACATTAGCCGACACATAGAAGGCAATTACGATAGAGAGGTGGTTGACTTTGAGCTAACGGTAAGTTCAGCAGGAATGGATCAGCCATTCAAAATTTTGCGCCAGTATCAGCGGTACATTGGGCGAGAAGTTGAAACAAAAACAACAGGCGGAGAAAAGTTCAAAGGAATTTTAATTTCGGCGAATGAAGAAGCTGTAGTGCTGGAAGTTACGCGTAAAGAGAAAATTGAAGGCAAAAAGAAAAAGCAAATAGTAACAGAAAATAAAATAGTTCCCATGGAACAAGTAAAAGAAACTAAAGTGGTAATATCTTTCAAATAAGAACTATGGATAAGATAAATTTAAGCGAATCGTTTTCAGAATTCAAAGAATTCAAAGACATTGACCGACCAACCATGATGAACATTCTGGAAAGTGTTTTCAGAAATATGATTATCAAAAAATACGGTTCAGATGAAAATTTTGATATCATCCTTAACATTGATAAAGGAGATTTAGAAGTTTGGAGAAACAGAGAAATTGTAGAGGACGGAGAAGTAGAAGACGAAAACAGTCAGATTGCCCTTTCGGAGGCAATTAAGATTGAGCCTGATTTTGAAGTTGGTGAAGAAGCCTCTGAGGAAGTAAAGTTGAATGATTTTGGTCGAAGAGCCGTTTTAGCATTAAGACAGAACCTTATTTCTAAAGTATTAGAGTTAGAGAAAGACAACATTTTCAAAAAATACGAAGATAGAGTTGGCGACATTATAACAGGAGAAGTTTACCAAGTTTGGAAAAGAGAGTTGTTGATTTTAGATGATGAAAGCAACGAGTTAATTTTACCTAAAACAGAGCAAATTCCTAACGATTACTTCAAAAAAGGAGACAACATTAGAGCAGTTGTGAAGCAAGTTGAAATGCGAAACAATAAGCCTTTAATTACCTTGTCAAGAACCTCACCTGTGTTTTTAGAGCGTCTTTTTGAAATGGAAGTTCCTGAAATTTTTGATGGCTTAATTACCATTAAAAACATTGTACGTGAGCCAGGTGAAAGAGCAAAAGTTGCTGTAGAGTCTTACGATGACAGAATTGATCCTGTAGGAGCTTGTGTTGGTATGAAAGGTTCTAGAATACATGGAATTGTTCGTGAATTGAGAAACGAAAACATTGATGTGATTAACTTTACATCGAACCAACAACTATACATTACAAGAGCGCTTAGCCCAGCACAAGTTTCGTCTATTAAATTAGACGACGCAAATGGAAAGGCTGAGGTTTACCTATCTCCAGACCAAGTTTCATTGGCCATTGGACGAGGTGGACACAACATTAAATTGGCAGGTAAATTAACCGGCTACGAAATTGATGTTTATCGTGATAATGTTGATAACGAAACCGATGATGACGTTTTATTGGATGAGTTTGCCGATGAAATTGAAGCATGGGTAATTGATGAAT
The DNA here is from genome assembly GCA_905479325.1 of uncultured Flavobacteriales bacterium. Classification (GTDB taxonomy): domain Bacteria; phylum Bacteroidota; class Bacteroidia; order Flavobacteriales_E; family Vicingaceae; genus NORP294. The sequence goes on along the minus strand of CAJQLW010000020.1, from coordinate 34,842 downwards.
TAAAAGCAATTGGTTGCGACACTGCTAAAAACGTATTAGAATTGTCGGAAGAAGAATTGCTAAAAAGAACTGACCTTGAAGAGGAAACAATCAAGGAAGTTCGAAATATATTTAAGGCTGAGTTTGAATAAAACTCAAATAAAAAGTAAACTAGAGTAAAAATTATATGGCCGTACAAAGACTGAGTAAAGTTGCCAAAGAGCTCAATGTTGGAATTAGCACAATTGTAGATTTCCTTGAATCAAAGGGAGTATCAATTGATGCCAAGCCCAATACCAAATTGGATGCTGAAGTGTATGACATAGTTAGCCAAGAATTTGCTTCTGATAAAGGTGCAAAGGAAGAGTCTAAAAATGTTAGCATGCCATCCAACGACAGAGAAAGTGTTTCTATTGAAAGCAGTAAAGCTTCTGATATAGAAGAAACTCCTGAAGCAGAATCGGAAGATGAGAGTATTTTAATTAAAAATATTCCTGCCGACGAGATTGTTGAAAAACCTGTTGCGGAAGAAAAGGTTAAGGAAGAAAAGTCAAATCAAGTTGAGATTATTCCTGCCGAAAACACGACAGACGAAGATGGGAAAGTGAAGGTATTAGGTAAGATCGACTTATCGTCGATGAACCTTAAGACTCGCCCAGATAAAAAGTCAAAAAAAGAGCAAGAAGCGGAAGCTAGAGCTGAAAAAGAGGCAAAAGCAAAAGAGGAGAAATTAAAGAGAGAAGCGGAGAAGGAAGCTGCAGTAAAGAAGAAGACAGACGACGAAGCAGCAAAGAAAGCGGCAGCAGAAAAATCAGCGGAAGAATCTGAAAAGAAAGGACTAGCAGCAATTGAAGCAGCTAAACCTCAAGAAATAAAAACTGATTTTGAGAAACTTGAAGGAATTAAGGTTCTAGGGAAAATCGAATTACCTGTAGAGAAAAAGCCGGTAGCTTCATCATCTCAAAGTAAAGAAACCCAAAAGCCTAAGCGAAAAAGAAAACGAATTGCTCCTGCTGGAGGTGGCGGTGTTGGTAGGCCCGTTAAAGGCGGCGGAGGAGGAACTGGCGGAAGTAACCGAAAAGGAAGCGGAGGTCAGAAAAAAGCTCCAGATGTTGAACTAACCGACAAGCAGATTCAAGAGCAAATTAAAGAAACCCTTGCTAGATTAACTGGCGGAGGAGGAAAATCAAAAGGCTCTAAATACAGAAGACAAAAGAGAGATGCTGCAGCAGACGTTGCTCAGCAAGAAGCGGAAGAAGCAGAATTACAAAAAAGCATTCTTAAAGTAACAGAATTTGTTACAGCTAACGAGCTTGCATCTATGATGGATGTTAACGTGAATGAGGTAATTTCAGCTTGTATGTCTCTTGGCCTTTTCGTTTCGATTAACCAACGACTAGATGCCGAAACGTTAACCATTGTTGCTGAAGAGTTCGGATTCGAATTAGAATTCATTAAAGCAGACTCACAAGAAGATGTTGATGAGGTTGAAGACAACCCGGAAGACCTACAAGAGCGGTATCCAATTGTAACCGTAATGGGTCACGTAGATCATGGTAAAACATCTTTATTGGATTACATTCGAGAAGCTAACGTAATTGCTGGTGAAGCCGGAGGTATAACACAGCATATTGGAGCTTACAATGTAGGCCTTAAGAATGGCAAACGAATTACCTTCTTAGATACTCCAGGTCACGAAGCCTTTACAGCGATGAGAGCGAGGGGTGCACAAGTTACTGATGTTGTAATTGTTGTAATTGCAGCTGACGATAATGTGATGCCACAGACGAAAGAGGCCATAAACCATGCCCAAGCGGCAGGTGTGCCAATTATATTCGCGTTCAACAAAGTAGATCGTGAAGCAGCTAATACTGATAATTTGAGAAGCGAACTTTCTCAGATGGATATTTTAGTTGAAGAGTGGGGAGGTAAATACCAAGCTCAAGAAGTTTCTGCAAAAACAGGACAAGGAGTTGAAGATTTACTAGAGAAAGTATTACTAGAGGCAGAACTACTTGAACTACAAGCGAACCCAAAAAGAAATGCTAAGGGTGCAGTAATTGAGTCTGAGCTAGATAAAGGAAGAGGTTACGTTTCTACCCTATTGGTTCAAACAGGAACTATGAAAGTTGGAGATATTATTTTAGCAGGACCACATTCAGGTAGAGTTAAAGCAATGTACAACGAAAGAGGACAGGAAGTTAAAATTGCAGGCCCATCTATACCAGTATCTGTTCTTGGTTTAAGCGGTGCACCTAGTGCCGGTGATACATTCAACGTAATGGAGGATGAAAGAGAAGCAAGAAACATTGCTACCAAACGACTTCAATTACAAAGAGAGCAAGGTACAAGAGTGAAAAAACACATTACATTAGATGAAATTGGAAGACGTATTGCCATTGGTGATTTCCAAGAATTAAATGTAATTGTGAAAGGTGATGTGGATGGTTCTATTGAAGCACTATCAGATTCATTGTTGAAACTTTCTACCGAGCAAATTCAGGTAAATATTATCCACAAGTCGGTTGGTGCAATTACAGAATCAGACATTATGCTTGCCGCAGCTTCTGATGCAATTGTAATTGGATTCCAAGTTCGTCCTTCGGTAAGTGCTAGAAAGGTTGCAGAAGTTGAAGAAATTGACATTAGATTGTACTCAATTATTTACGATGCAATTGAAGAGTTGAAATCTGCAATGGAAGGCATGTTAAAAGCCAAAATTGAAGAGAGAGTTACAGCTACCATTGAAATTAGAGAAACGTTCAGAATTTCTAAAGTAGGTACCATTGCAGGTTGTATGGTATTAGATGGTAAGGTTAACCGTAATCATAAAGTTCGAGTTATTCGAGATGGAATTGTAGTGTTCACAGGAGAGCTAGGATCATTAAAACGATTTAAAGACGATGTGAAAGAAGTTGCAAGAGGTTACGAATGTGGACTTAACATTGAAAAATTCAACGACATTAAAGAAGGTGATATCATTGAAGCTTATGAAGAAGTGGAAGTGAAACAAACGCTCTAACTATGGTTGACTAACAACAAAAAAAGGCTTCAATTTACATTGGAGCCTTTTTTTTATTTCAAAATTAGTGTTCAATATTTTTTTCGATAGCTAACATTATAAATACAATGCACTTAAAATTAAAGCGCTCACCACCATGTAAATAAATGTTAAAGGCCAGCCAATTCGCATAAAATCTTTAAAAGTATATCCTCCAGAGCCATAAACCATCAAATTGGTTTGATAACCTATAGGGGTAATAAAGTTTGCGGCTGCCCCGAATGAAACAATTAAAATAAAAGGAATAGGGTCTAAACCTAACTCAGAAGCTATTGATAATGAGATGGGTAAAAGTATTGCAACAGCTGCTTTGTTTGTAATATACGCCGCTAAAATATTAGTTATTAAGAAGATCAACATTAGAAATAAACTAGGAGTTAAATATTGATTTAGCAGTAAGAAGGCGTCTGCCAAATAAATAGACGCCCCAGAATTAATCATAGCTTTACCAAAAGCCAATCCAAATGCAATTAAGATTATCAAATCAAAATCTAAACCCTTTCTAATTTCGTTAAGTGGCATTATTTTTAATAAAATACCTAGAAGTAATACGCAACTAAGGCACAATAACAATGACACTGAAGTAAATGCGGCTAATAAAACTGATATAACCAATCCCACAAAAACTGCAGTCACTTTTGAAATATTTATCTCTTTGGGCTCTTCGGTATGACTCAATACATAGAAAGCTCGGTTATCTTTCGCTCTAGTAAGAAAACTACTGCCACTCAAAACCAGCAATACGTCTCCGGCTCTCAATTCCACACTTCCAATTTCCCCTTTTAATCTTTCGCCATTTCGATGGATGGCTACTATAGCGGCATCGTATCGTGCTCTAAAATTTGTATCCTTGACTTTTTTCCCGATTAAAAAAGAATTGAACGAAACAATTATTTCATTAGTACTCGATTCTTGGCCAAGTATACGGTTAACGATTTTTGGCAAGGTAAGTCCTAGGTTGCCATCTTTGAATTGACTCAATGCGGCTGTTTCTCCTGCAAATAGTAAGGTGTCATTTTCATTTAGTACAAAGTTAGGTGCAATGGGACTAAAACTTACTTCGTTTCGAATAACCTCGACCAAGTACAAGCCCTCTAATGCCCTAAAACCTGAAGAATCCACAGTTTGACCAATTAACTTTGAATCAGATTTAATTTGAGCCTCCACAAAAAACTCCCGCTTATTACCATCTGTATTGTTATCATTTTTATGAGTGTTAGGTAAAAATCTATCACCGAAAACCAGCAGATAAATCATTCCCACAATTAACATGGGTAATCCAACTGTAGTAAAGTCAAATATTGATAGAGATTCGAAACCGGCCTCAACTGCCATACCATTTACTATAAGATTGGTACTTGTACCAACTAAAGTGACGCATCCTCCTAATATGGCTGCGTAAGACAAGGGTATTAGTAGCTTGGAAGGAGCAATATTATTTTTTATGCCCCAATTATTGACGTAAGGCATCATCATAGCAACTAATGGGGTATTATTAAAAAAAGATGAGAAAGTTGCCACTACTGACATCATTACTAACTGAAATGATTTCAACTTTTTAGTTCTTTTAAACAATCTGTTGAACAAAACGACTGTAATTGAAGACTTCTTAAATATATCACTAATGATTAATAACAATATAATAACTGCTAGTTGCTCATTTGCAAAACCATGTAAAGCTTCCGCCGGAGTTAATATTCCTCCAAATATAAAAACTAAGATCGCAATAAAAAAAGATACTGTAGGCTTAAACCATTCCAAATAAAGCGATGACAACAAAAAAACAATCGTTACCAATAAAAGTATAATGGAGGTCGTCAGCATTTAATATCCTGCAGCGGCTCCACCAATTTGTTCAACTGGGTGCCATGTTGTTTTCGTTTCTAGAAAATCCTGAATCGAATATGGGTTTTCCACCTCAACCGAATTTACTTTTCCTGCTGACCAGACCCTTACCCTTTTTAGGTTTTCAGTAGCCAACTCTTCAAGTTTTACAGATTGCTTTGGCGTATAGCCCATTAATAGTAATGCATTCACATCCATGTGTGAAGATAAATAAGTCTCTAACTCCTCTTTCTTACCTGTCAATATATTTACTATACCTGCCGGAACATCTGAGTGTTGTAACACCTCTGCAAAACTAATAGCAGATAATGGGGCATTTTCATTGGCAAGAATAACTACCGTATTTCCTCCGCAAATAATCGAAGCTATAGCAGAAACCAAGCCTTCAAATAGCACTCCTTCACCACAGATCGCACTAACTACTCCAGTTGCTTCCGCCATTGAAAAATTAAAATGACTACTAGCAACAGGATTGACACTACTAAAAAGTTGTTGAAACTTATCACTCCATCCGGCAAAATAAATCAACCGATCAATGGAAGTCTCAACAATTTCCTTCGCCTTTACTGCGGTAATTGATTCTTCTTTGCTTACCAAAGCAACAAATTCAGCTTTTCTACTTTCAAGGTTCTCAGCGATTCGATATAAAATTTGGCTATTGTTGTAAGCTGATCTACCTGCCCAAGCTTCTTGAGCCTTCCTAGCAGCTACCACAGCATTTCTAACGTCCTTTCGTGAGGAAAGACAAATATTGCCAAGACGCTCTCCTTTGGAGTTTGTTGGGACATAATAACGCCCTGACTCTGTTCTAGGAAATGCTCCATTGATGTATATTTTGAATGTTTTCAATACTTCTAATCTTTCAGCCATGAATGAAAATGTTAATGGTTAACAAATATAATGTTAATTGATAATTTCTAGTCTACCATAGATAATATACAATAAACAACGGTTACATTAAGGAGCGAATTGAAAACGAAAAGCAATTAGAACGTTCACTGAAATAGTTGGGAGGTTCTACAGTAGCGCCTTACAATTAAATTCAACTGACAAACTGCAAGGCCTTATCTACTGAATTGCTAATCAAACTTTAATCAACACCTCTCCAATTTTTAAGTCTTCGATTGTTGTAATCTTAATGTTTTCATTATTCCCTTCAACTAAAGAAATCGCATGTCCCGATTCTTCTACAACTGAAGCATCGTCGGTGAATTTTACTTGATAAGGTTGTTTGTATGCATTAAATAGCAGTTGTGATTGGAAACATTGTGGCGTTTGTACAATTCTATAGGACGAGCGCTCAACTGCCTTTGAAGTTGCGATGCCTATTTCGCGAATACTATCTTTTAATTCGACAACAGGTATAGCCGCGCCTGATTTTTCGGCTTCGGCGAATGTATTTTGAATCGTTTTTAACGAAACAAAAGGACGAACCGCATCGTGGACACCTACTACCCCTTCTGCTTTAATTAAGCTTAAACCAGATTTAACAGATTCAAACCTAGTAGCTCCACCCAATGCAATGCTAATGTTTTCAAAGTCTGTTGCTTTAGAAATTTCCTTCCAACGCTGAACTTCTGCTTCTGGCAAAACCAAAAGAAGCTCCGCCGAGGGCAAAGCTTCTTTGAATTTTTCTAGTGTATGTATTATAATCGCTTTGCCGTTTATTTCAAGAAATTGCTTTGGAACGTTTGCCCCCATTCGCAAACCTTTACCGCCGGCTACTATGATTACGTATTTTTTCAACTTAGATGATTAACATAGCATCTCCGTAGCTAGAGAAGCGGTATTTGTCTTTAATTGCTTCTTCATACGCCTTTATAATCAATTCATATCCTCCAAAAGCAGCAGTCATCATTAATAGGGTTGATTCCGGATTATGAAAGTTGGTTACCATCATATCTGCAATGCTAAAATCATATTGAGGGAAGATGAATTTATTGGTCCATCCTTTGTATGGCTTTAATTCGCCATTGGTAGAAACAGAGGTTTCTAAACAACGCATACTGGTTGTGCCAACAGATAAAATTTTCTTTTTATTCTTCTTTGCATTGTTCACAATATCGCACGTAGATTGAAGAATTTCAATTTCTTCAGAATCCATTTTGTGCTTGGTCAAATCTTCTACCTCAACACTTCTAAATGTGCCTAAACCAACATGCAAGGTAACCGGAGCGAACTCTACGCCTAAAATTTCACACTTTTTCATTAGGTGCCTGCTAAAGTGAAGACCTGCTGTTGGAGCAGCTACTGCTCCTTCATTTTTTGCATAAACTGTTTGGTATCGATCTTCATCTTCTGGCTCTACTGCACGATTGATGTATTTTGGAATAGGAGTTTCTCCTAATCTTTCAATTATTGCCTTAAATTCATCGTGCGTTCCATCGAACAAGAAACGTAAGGTTCTACCTCTAGATGTTGTATTGTCGATTACCTCGGCTACTAAATCATCGTCGCCGAAATACAGCTTGTTTCCTATTCGTATTTTTCGAGCAGGATCTACCAAAACGTCCCAAAGCAAATTTTCGCCGTTTAATTCTCTTAACAAGAAAACTTCAATTTTGGCTCCAGTTTTTTCTTTGTTACCGTACATTCTAGCTGGAAAAACTTTGGTGTCATTCATCACCATCACGTCTCCCTCGTTCAAATAGTCCATAATATCTTTGAACTCCCTGTGCTCTATTGTTCCTTCTTTTCGGTTAACAACCATCATCCGAGATTCATCTCGATTTGTAGCAGGATACTGAGCGATTAATTCTTCAGGTAAATCGAATTTGAACTTTGATAACTTCATTGTATTTGATTAATTAGAATCGTTCTGAAAAAATGAAGTGCGAAGTTACGAAAAATGGGTTAAACCTGCGAATGCGTTTCAACGTATGAATTAGCCTCTTCCACACTCATTGCATCCTTAACATCAAACACCCCTATTTTTGTTCTTCGCAATGCCTTTAAATAACCTCCTACGCCAAGCGCTTGACCAAAATCATGAGCAATAGAGCGAATGTAAGTTCCCTTTGAACAAGCAATTTTAAAGTGTACTTCGTTCTTTTCAACCTTTTCAATTTCAAACGAATGTATTGAAATCAACTTGGTTTTCATTTCAGGAGTTTTCCCTGCTCTTGCTAAATCATAGGCCCGTTTTCCACCTATTTTTTTAGCCGAAAATATTGGTGGTAACTGCTCCACCTCGCCTTCCATATCTTTCGCAATTTGTTTCAAATGGACCTCAGTTAGGTGGCCGATGTCCTTAAAATTTTCTGGTTCGGTTTCTAAATCGTAAGATGGTGTGGTTGCTCCAAGCTGAATTATTCCTGTATATTCCTTCTCTTGTGCTTGAATTGATTCAATTGTTTTTGTTTTTTTTCCGGTACAAATAATCAAGAGTCCGGAGGCTAGCGGATCTAGTGTTCCGGCGTGACCGACCTTTATTTTTTTAAGGCCCGTTGCCCGCTGAAGAGCATATTTAAGCTTATTTACCGCATCAAACGAAGTCCATGTTAAAGGCTTGTCAATCAGAAGAACTTCGCCTTCAATAAAATTTGGCATGAAAAGGTTCTTGAATTAATCTTTCGATTTTTTCATGATGGCATACATGCCTAACCCAAAACCTAAGAGGACAACAATAGGAGCTACGGTAATTCGAATTGGTGAAAAAAGTTCGTCTCCGTTAAACACTGTTGGATCGTCAGAACCACCGCCAACCATGAGCAGGTAACCTATGATTACAACAACAACTGCTGCTATAAACAACTTGTAATTTTCTTTGCCAAAGGCCAATTTATCTTTTGCTGATTCGCTCATAATTCTAATATAAATCTCCGCTTTGCATTCTTAAAAATTTACGCACAGCGAGAGAGGTTGATATCCACGAAATTAAGATTCCTAACAAAACTACCAATCCAAACAAGATTCCGTAAACGTTAAAGTTTTGTAATTCAAAAAACTCAGGAAGGTTTGTTTTGACACTGTACATTACTCCTGAAAGTAAAATAACAGCAATAATTCCACTTATAAATCCATTAACTACTCCACGAGCTACAAAGGGTCTTCGAATAAAACCTCCTGTCGCTCCGACCAATTGCATGGTTTTTATTAAAAATCGTTTTGAATAAATGGCAAGTCGAATGGTATTGTTGATTAATGCAATTACGACAATGAGCAGCAGCACACTAAAGCCAAGTAGCACCAGTCCAATCTTTCGAACATTTTTATTCACTGCCGCAATCAAATCCATTTGATAATCGACCATTCGTACTGCAGGCAGTCTCTTTAATTCATTCTCAATTAGCTTTGCACTGCCCTCTTCTGCATATTCAGAGTTTAAATACACATCAATGCTACCTGAAAGCGGGTTGAAATCTAAAAACTCAATAAAGTCTTCACCAAGCTCTTTTTTCATAATGGCTGCAGCTTGCTCTTTGTCTATGTATTCAATTCTATTGGTATACTCCTTCGCTTCTAAAAGTTGTTGCAAACGTGTAATTTCTGTAGCTGAAAGATCGTCTTTAAGGTACAAAGAGAAGCCGATGTTTTCTTTTACATGATCAGATATTTGCTTGGCATTTAACAAAATAATACCCAGCATGCCCAACATGAATAACACCAGAGAAATACTAATAATGGTAGAAACGTAGGACGTTCTAACTTTGATTGCTGACTTCTGACTTTCTTGTTTTGCCATAACTTTTAGAATTGCGCTAAATTAGAATTTAGCCGCATCATACACAAATGTGATTTACTTCAATACTCCCATTTTAATGGCAATCTTCTTTCCGAACTCACGAATCTCCTCAGCAATTGCCGTTTCGCCCGTAGAACGCTCAAAGGAGTCTGCCATTGTGATGATGTTTTGAGCCGCAAATTTTTTCATCTCATCTACCATCATGGTTTTGGTCCACAAATCAATTCGCAAGGTATTGTTTTCTTCCTCATCCCAAAGGGCCAAGTTAATTGCTTTACTATGGTTTAGCTTGTCTTTTTCAGAACCTTCTGCTGTCCATTCAATTAACTCTGGAACCTGATTTTCATCTAGTTTAATCTTAAAATTTATTTCTGACTCCCTTGACATTATCTTCTCGGTTTATAGTTCGACTTTCTTAATATTCTATTAGCGTCCTTGATTTGCATCAACTCTTCTAGCTCAATTTCTGTATTGTTTTCCATAAAGGCACTCACCAACTGATAACCCACCCATTGACCAACCCTGCCGGGAGATCCTTCTGGGAAGCCGGCAACAAAAGGAGCATCGCCCATGTATTTTCTTATTTGATGATTTTCAGTAGCGAAAAGCAACTCCATGTCAATAAAATGAAACCAAATCGGACCTTCATTGTCTTCACACCACGCTAAATCTTCTTCAGAATAATTAAAAAACAAGTGCTTTTCATGCTTTGGTAAAAGAGCTTGGAGCAAGTAAGCAACCTTGCCGTGGTAAATCATTTGCTCCAGTAAGTTCTGACTTCCTTCTGGTTCAAAATCTGTCAATAACCAAGCCTTCATTGCATCAGGCACTAGATATTCCCTTTTAAAGTTCTGAAATTTATATTGAGGAATTCCAATTTGAGGGTAAATCTTAAAATCTCCCCCCAAGTACATGTCTAAGCCAATGGCTAACACTTTATCGTTCGCTGCTGTTGCGTAATTAAAAGCTGCAGTCATGGTTACTACATTGGGAATTATTCGTTCTGAAAAAAAGAAGTGATACCGCTTAAACGCATTATTCAATTCATCAAATTCAGGGTTTAAAGTACCTGTTGGATAAGCTTTTTTCACCAATTCGAGCACATCTACTATATCTTTATTGGCAATGTATTGATTAAAAACTGAAGAAATTTGAGGGTCATTCATTCTTCCAAAACCCATTATTCCTTCAACATACAGTGGGAAAAAATCAGGATATTCGGTTGTTAAATCGCCCCATTCTTGAAGACTTACCCCTTCATTTTTAACTTGGTACACAGATTCGTCAAAGCGCTTAAAATCTTGATCAAGGGTCACCTTGTCAACCGCTACCTCCCACCTGTTGTTATTGCAAGAGGTTAGCGCAAAAACAAATAGTAAAAAAAATGAAAGTATAGTTTTTAACTTCATTTGAAAAAACAACTTAGTTTTGTAGTAAATAAGAAGAACAAAATTATGAAAAAGACAACGTTACTTATTGCCCTTTTCTCCGTAGTTATCGGAAGTTTCGCACAACGTGATTTTCAATTGGGATTACACTTTTCTCCGAACATTGGTTGGCTTAAACCAACTGGCGACAATATTGAAGCCGATGGTGCTAAAATAGGCTATACTTTTGGCGTTATTGGAGACTTTAACATCTCTGACAATTATATATTTTCTACAGGTATTCAGTTAGTTAATACGGGATTTACATTAATTAAGCCAGATGTACAAACGTATGTAAATGGTGCTGGGTTGGAAGAACCTGGGCATGGCAAAACTACTTCTGAAATTAGACTGAACTACGTAGAAATTCCTTTAACGCTGAAATTAAGAACAAATGAGATTGGTTATATGAAGTACTTCGGCCAAGTTGGTTTTGGATTAGGAGTGAATTACAGAGCGATGGCTGATGAAGAGTTTTCTTACACAACAGTAACTACTCAAGGCGCAACCCTTTCTAATGAAGAGGTGGATTACAACGACGAAATTAATCTATTCAGGGCGTCTCTGATTATTGGTGCAGGTGCAGAGTACAACCATTCAGGAAATACCTCATTAGTTTTAGGTGTTACATACAATAATGGATTTAGTAATATTTTTAGCAAAGACGTGTACAGGGCAGATGGAAACGGAAATGCGATCAGACCTTTAGATGGTTCGCAGGCGAAAAGAACTGAAGCTGCAAAGTCAATCAACGATATGATTCTTTTGAATGTTGGTATCTTATTCTAAGTAAACACATTCATGAAAATAGCGCTAGCTCAGCTAAACTACCACATTGGTAATTTCGAAGCCAACCGGGCAAAAATTTTATCAAACATTGAAAAGGCAAAAGCTGAGAATGTAGATTTAATTGTATTTTCCGAACTAGCTGTTTGCGGCTACCCGCCAAGAGATTTTTTAGAGTTCGACGACTTTATTGAACTTTGTTTAAACGCCATTGAAACAATTGCAAAACAATGCGTTGGTATTGCTGCAATTGTAGGAGGTCCTTCATGGAATACGTTGAAGGAAGGGAAAAAACTCTACAATACAGCCTTTTTCTTAGCTGAAGGAAAGGTGGCTTCTAAACATTACAAGCAACTGCTTCCTACTTATGATGTATTTGACGAGTACCGTTATTTTGAACCTGCGCACCAAGTTCAATGTATAGATTATTTAGGTGAGCGAATAGCCCTAACCATTTGTGAAGACCTTTGGAACATTGATGGAAAAGAGTTGTACCCTGAATCACCGATGGAAAAGCTAGCTAAAGAGCAGCCAGATTTGATGATTAACATTGCGGCATCGCCATTTGCAGTGAACCAAACCAACCATAGAGCGGAAGTTCTTGAATGGAATACCAAAAAGTACAAGCTTCCAGTTTTTTATGTAAATCATATTGGAGCGCAAACCGAACTCATTTTTGATGGGGTCTCGTGCGTTTATAACAACAAAGGCGAAGTAATTGACCAACTGCCTTTTTTTGAAGAGTATTTTTCAATTTATGATACCAAACAACTGCTTGCAGAGAAGAGAGCTTCTATTCCGTCGAAATACGAAAAAATAGAAGCGGCACTTGTACTTGGAATTAAGGACTACTTCAAAAAATTAGGCTTTTCAAAAGCTGTTTTAGGCCTAAGTGGTGGAATTGACTCAGCACTTACCTTGGCATTAGCTGTGAAAGCCTTGGGGAGGGACAACGTGTTACCCATTTTAATGCCTTCACAATTTTCTTCGGAACACAGTATTTCAGATTCATTAGAACTTTGTAAAAACCTCGGCTGCAATTACCACCTGATTGAAATTGAAAAGGTTTACCAATCTTTTGATCAGCAACTTACTGAATTATTTAAAGGGACAGATTTTGGGATCGCAGAAGAAAATATTCAATCTAGAATTAGAGGGACACTGTTAATGGCACAAAGCAATAAGTTTGGCTCTATATTGCTAAATACATCCAATAAAAGTGAGTTAGCTGTAGGTTATGGCACTCTATATGGCGACATGGCGGGCGGACTTTCTGTAATTGGAGATGTTTATAAAACCGAGGTTTTTGACCTTTGCCGATTTATGAATAGAAAAAAAGAGGTGATTCCAACCAACATCATTACCAAACCACCTTCTGCTGAACTACGACCAGATCAATTCGATTCAGACTCTTTACCCGATTACGATATTTTAGACACCATTCTTTTCGAATACATAGAAAACCGACAAAGCCCTGCTGCAATTATTAAAAAAGGTTTTGATGAAAGTTTGGTCAAGCGGATTTTGAAACTGGTAAACATCAACGAATACAAGCGCCACCAAACGCCACCAATTTTAAGAGTTTCTTCTAAAGCTTTTGGTATGGGAAGAAGAATGCCAATTGTTGGAAGGTATTTGAGTTAAACCTTATTCATTTTTAGCATTTTTTGTTTTTCTGGTTTGTCTGTGCTTCGATACATTTCTCGTACCTCGAAACACTCAGCATGACAAACTACGAAAAACGTAAAACTACCATTTGTCACACTGAGTGCCACGCCAACAGCGTGGTATATCTAAGTGTAGACAAATTAAGCCCAAACCTTTGTCCCTTCAGAACAGTTTTTACAAATGTCAATATTCTCTCTCCCTTTAAAGAGTTGTTTTCGAAAACCATTGTAGCTTTCACTGAACCAAATTTTCTTAAAATCATCGTTTGCTAACTCTCCCAAACGGTGGTTCGCATCTTTGTCGAAACAACAAGGAATCACCTTCCCATCCCAAGTAATCACACACGAATGCCATAGCTTCCAACAGTTATTTTCCAGAGCGTTTTTAATTTGATACTTGCCGTTGCTCAATTTTCTGTAGCGAGAATATTTATCATTCTCCGGAATTAATTCATTCCCATTTTCGTAATCGTAAACCTGAGCCGTTTTCAGTTTGACCTCATTTACACCGTATTCTTTGGCCAATTGATACACCTCATCAATTTGGTGCTCGTTTGGCTTCACCACCAAAAACTGAAAAATAATATGCGGCGTTGATGACTTTGCCTCTTTTTTAGCAGCAACAATGTTTTTTGTTCCTTCTAATACTTTCGATAGAGTACCTCCTATCCTATAATTTTCATAGGTTTCTTGAGTTGTTCCGTCAACTGAAATAATTAAACGATCTAAGCCAGATTCAACCGTTTTTCGCGCATTTTCAGGTATTAAAAAATGTGCATTGGTAGAAGTTGTAGTGTACATTTTTCTGTCAGACGCATACTTCACCATGTCTAAAAACTTAGGATTAATGTATGGCTCGCCTTGAAAATAAAAGGTCAAGTAAAATGTTTCTCGCCAAACTTGGTCGATTACTTTCTTGTAAAAATCTTCTTTTAAATTACCTGTTGGCCGAGTAAATTGCTTTAATCCACTTGGGCATTCTGGGCAACCTAAATTACATGCAGTTGTTGGTTCAATGGCAATTGCCATAGGCAACCCTTTTTGATTTGGCCTACCACTCCACTTCGATCGATAATAACTCCCATACACTTTTAACGCGTTCGCAAACCTTCGAAAAGAGGCTTTTTTCATCATTTGCAAACTGTCGTTCAGGTAAATTTTCACACAACAAAAGTAATCGTTCTGAGTTTACCGAAACGGTGAAAGCGTAAATTGAATTGCCGTTCATGTAAACGAACAATCAAGAATTAATTTGAGGCATTATTTTTGTTTTCAAAGCGCAAAAAAATCATGAAACCCTATCTCATCTTATTTTTATCATTCATTTCGCTTGCCGCGAGTGCTCAGGTAAACATCAGAGGTCAAGTAATTGACAACGAAAGCAAAGAAGGAATTGCTTTTGCTACCATTTTGTTCGAAGATAGCAAAACAGGCATTGCAACCGACATTGACGGATTTTATGAATTCAGTCAGAATTTTGTGGCCAAACAGCTTCGGTTTAGCGCCATAGGGTATGAAAGTAAACGAATAAGTTTCGAGCAACTAAAAACCAACAATTATAACATCAGCCTAAAGCAAAGCACCTATAAAATAGATGAAGTAGCTATTTTACCGGGTGAGAACCCAGCGCATCGGATCATCAACAAGGCCATTGAAAACAGAGATTTTAACAACCCAGAGCTTTCTACTCCTTTCTTTTATGAATCGTACAATAAAATGGCTTTTACGAGCCCCATGGATACCAACTCCAGAAGCAAATTAGACTCTATTACCATAAGAAGTGTTCAACAAGAAAAGGTGGATAGTTTTCCAGACTCTAAGGTGGGTTTTATAATGGAATCGGTTTCTCAACGAAATCACTACCCGCCAACTAAGTCTTACGAAGTGGTAACAGAATCGCGCATCTCAGGGTTAAAGACTCCCTTTTTTAGTCTGCTTGCTACCCAATTACAGTCCTTTTCCCTGTATCAGGATTACATCATGATTTATGGAATTAATTATTTAAGTCCGATAAGTAAAGGAAGTACAGGCAAATACTTATTTGTTTTAGAAGATACTATATTTCATGAAAGAGATACCAGTTTTATCATCTCTTTTCGCCCGCAAAAAAACAAGAATTTTAAAGCACTGCAAGGCATAATGACCATCAACACCAATGGCTTTGCAGTAGAAAATTTTGTTGCACAACAACACGACTCTGCCGGCTTTCCAGTAAAGGTACAGCAGCGCTATCAGCGAATCGAAGACAAACAATGGTTTCCAACACAGCTCCACATAGATATTGTTTTTGCATCTGCAGGTGAAGACGATTTTAGCGTTATGGGCAAAGGGAAGAGTTATTTGCGAAACATTCGTTTACAACCAAAAATGGAAGAAAAAGAAATTGGAAACTTAGCGTTGAAAATGCATGATGAAATCGTTCCAAAAGGAGAAGCTGAATGGAAAGAACTTCGAGAAATTCCACTAACCAAAAAAGAACTCCTAACCTATCAATTCATAGATAGCATTGGAGAAGAAGAGAACTTAGACCGCATGGTATTTTTAACTAAAGGGCTTGTTAATGGGTACATACCTGTTGGCAAATTTAATTTATTGTTGGACAAATTCCTTAAATTCAATCAATACGAAAGTGTTCGGTTAGGGGCGGGAGTTGAAACAGGAGAAGGATTATTTGGGCCAATTCGTATAGCCGCCTTCGGAGGATATGGATTTAAAGATAAAGCTTTTAAATACGGTTCGCACATCAGGTGGGCACCCAAAAACAGCCGCCAATTTGAAACCAAATTTTCTTACGCAAATGATTTAATGGCGGTTGGTAGAGCCAACTTTTTTAAAACAAGTGGCATGTTAATTTCTGGTGGAGAATTTCAGAACTTTATTAACGACCAATACGACACACAAGAAAAATGGGAAGGAAGTATTTCTTTTAGAGCTTTACGAGATTTTCATTTTACCTTTTTTGGAAACCAACAAAACAGAGATATTAATTCTACCTACCAATTTATTGGTGCGAATGGAGAGCCAACCTCTTCCTTTTCAGCTACTGAAGTGGGAGTCAATTTCAGATTCTCGTTCAATGAAAAATTTGGAGAAATGTTGGGCGTTACCATTCCATTGGAAACTAAAAACCCAGTTATTAATTTTAAATACACCAAAGGACTATCTGAAATGGGTGGAGATTTTGAATACGATAAAATAGACTTGAGTTTTTCTAAAAAGTTTACCATTAGAAATGCAGGCATAACTTCGCTACAAGCTGACTTTGGGTACGTTAGAAATTCAATTCCATTAACTGCACTGTACAGCTTGAAAGGTATTTTTAGCGAAGATGTTAGAGTTGCATCTCAAAATAGTTTTGAAACCATGGCACCCAATGAGTTTTTTGCCGACCGGCAAATGAGCCTCTTTTTCAGACATAATTTTGGAAGTTTACTCTTCAATAGACCAAATTTCAAACCTGAATTACTACTCATTAGTTCATTCGGATTAGGAAGCCTTCAGAACAGGGCTTCGCACACCAACTTTGATTTTAGCGTTCCAGAAAAAGGTTTCTTAGAATCGGGTGTGCAATTAAACAACCTGTACCGTATGAAATACGTTTACGAAGGCATGTACTTAGGCTTTGGAGTGGGTGCGTATTACCGTTATGGAGCTTATGCAAAAGATGACTTTATAGACAATGCCGCACTTAAATTAACGGCGACGTTTAGTATGTAGGGGCTAATTTTTAATAAACTTCCCACTATAAAATTTCGTTTTATCATTCAAACTAATCGAGTAAACACCATTTTTCAGTTGCTCAAGGTTGATTTGTTCGTCATTCAGTAAAATTCCTGTCTGGACTAACTTCCCTTCAAGTGAAAAAATTCGGTATTCTAATTCAGCGAAGTTTCCTTTAACTTTCAATTCGTTTTGAGCTGGATTTGGGTATAATTGAAATCGGTCAATTTCACTGTCTATAACTTTTGTTACTGCACAATTATTGTTGCTGTAAACAGTAACACCGTTGTCAAAAAAACAATTTAATTGAGTATTATTGGTGGTTATACAATCTGCAGTATAATCGTTTCTAATCCCTCCGTGGTTGATATCACCTAAACCTTCAACCCACCTTAAAGCTTTACTAGTCCTGCAACCTGAATTAGAAGTTAACGTTATTCTTTGCCGTATTCTACCACCCATTAAAACACTATCTACTGTGTTTACTCTATACAATACAACTCCAGATGCACAAACAGAAGAGTTTACAAATACTTTAAAAGTATCGTTTACATTTAAATTGAAATCCATAAATACTTTCTTTGAATTTAAAGCTCCTAAAAGCACTCTGTTCGAATCTTCGATAAAGTATAAATTGGGACCTAGTCTATAATTCACTTTCCCATTCACTATTGTATCTCCTTGGTTCAAGTAAGTTGAATGGATTGTGCGATAAACCGCCGGCACCCCTTGCCCCGGAGGACTAATGAGGTAAGTAAACTGGTAATCCCAACGAGCGTTAAACTTTGGCAATAGACTTTGTTGAGCGTTTAAAGCTTCAACATAACTAAGAAAAAGAAGAAATACGATTGCTTTTTTCATTGAGGCTAGCTACTGAATAACTTCATTAAAATTAGTAAAAATAGTATAACAACCAAATAATGAATGCTTAAAACTAATTAGACCTAACCAAAACAACTACTTATTTTTTAGCAAACTTAATTCAGATGTACTATTCACAGGGTATGATTCATAAGTTCATCATTCCCTTTTTCGAATCAGTATAATTTGTCCTACCTTAGACATCTTGCAGTTCATCGAAAATATACCTTTGTTGCACCAACTCGAACTATGAAACACATTGCTATAATTGGTAACGGAATTTCTGGTGTTACCGCAGCACGCCACATTCGTAAACTGTCTGACCACAAAATCACGTTAATTTCTGCTGAAACGGAACACTTTTTTTCTAGAACGGCTCTGATGTATGTGTACATGGGACACATGAAACAAGAGCACGTGAAACCGTATGAGGATCACTTTTGGGCCAAGAATAGAATAGACTTAAAAATGGGCTTTGTTTCTAAAATAGACGTTAGCAATAAAAAACTAATTTTTGAAAGCGGTGAAGAAATGCCTTTTGACGATTTGATCATTGCTTGTGGTTCAAAACCTAACAAATTTGGATGGAAAGGTCAAGATTTAGAAGGTGTGCAAGGCTTGTATTCTTGGCAAGACCTGGAACTAATGGAGAAAAATACGCAATCCATTGACAGAGCTGTCATTGTTGGTGGCGGATTGATCGGAGTTGAAATGGCAGAAATGTTACTATCAAGAAGCATTAAAGTCACCTTTTTAGTACGAGAGAGTCGGTTTTGGGGAGGAGTGCTACCAAAGGAAGAAGGCGAATTGGTTTCCCGTCACATCAAATCGCATCATGTTGACCTTAGATTTGAAACAGAACTACAAGAAATTATTCCAGATGAAAATGGCAGAGTAAAAGCGATCAAAACCAAAGCTGGAGAAGAAATTAGCTGTCAATTTGTTGGACTAACCGCAGGCGTAAGTCCTAATGTTGACTTTTTAAAAGGCGGTGCTGTAGATTTAAACAGAGGTGTCTTGGTGAATGAATTTCTGGAAACCAACATTCCAAACATTTATTCTATTGGAGATTGTGCTGAATTCCATCAACACCCAACTGGAAGAAGAAATTTAGAGCAGGTTTGGTACACAGGAAAAATGATGGGTGAAACCGTTGCACAAACCATTTGCGGAACTAAAACCGCTTACCGACCCGGTGTTTGGTTCAATTCAGCTAAGTTTTTCGACATTGAATATCAGACGTACGGATGGGTTTGGGCAGAACCAAAGAAGAATGAAGCAACACTTTATTGGGAACATGCCGACGGTAAAAAGTGTTTAAAATTAGTCTACGATAAAAACAACCATTCCTTTTTGGCCGCCAACGTATTCGGGATAAGACTTCGCCATAAGGTATTAGATTATTGGATTGCGAATCAAACCAAAATAAGCCAAGTAATTGGTCAATTAGAAGATGCAAACTTCGACCCTGAGTTCTATGAAAATAGTTTCCCAGCCATCAAGCAACAATTTCAATCACAAATTCCTCAAACCGTTTAAGCCATGACTAAAATCGACAAAGACATCGCCTTGGTTTCAGGACCACCAAAAGACATTAACACGACCCAAAAAATTGCTACGCTAATTGGAATGAGCGGATTGCTCATTTTAGTATTAGCAGCTTTTAACGTGAACTTCCCCAACAAAGGAGTATGGTTAACCATTGCTTTGAGCGCTATTGCCGGCGGAATAATTTTGTATTCTAAAGGAGCATACGGCAGCAAACAAGAAGGAATAAAAAACGATGGCGTTTGGTTTAAATCCATTAGCAGTAGAGGATTTTGGGGCTGGATTGCAGGTATTGCCATGACTGGCTTTTACATCGTTCTCTATTTTTTTCCTGCTCTTTTGGGTTTACATCCAGATGGAGAAAACACTGGCGTAATTGCTCTTTTCGACCCTTTAAGCAAAGCCTTGAGCGGCAATGCTGCCAGTCAATGGTTTGTATACGGAACCCTATATACCGTCGCCATTCTCGCATTCGGAATTAAGTTCATGTGGAAGTACCGACACAACAAATACGAGCGATTGAGAACCTTTTCGGTGATGTTTTTTCAAACCGGATTTGCTTTTATCATTCCGGAATTAATGGCTCGTTTAAATTCAGACAGCTTCAGTTTACCCTATTACGATTTAAAAAATGTTTGGCCACTTAACTATTACAACTTTGAGCAATACAGAGTAGACCAAATGATCAGTGCCGGAAACGTTGGCTTGGGTTTGCTCATTTTTGGTGTTCTTTCCATTTTGGTAATTACTCCAATTCTTACCTACAAATACGGCAAACGATGGTATTGTTCGTGGGTTTGCGGTTGTGGTGGTCTAGCCGAAACTGCTGGAGATCCATTCCGTCAACTTTCCGATAAAAGCACATGGGCCTGGAAAATGGAACGTTGGATGGTTCACTCTGTTGTTGTCTTTGTGGTAATTATGACAACCGCTGTAGTATCCACTTATTTAGGTTACGACGATCAAAAATATTGGCTCACCAAAGGAACTTTCTTACTTGGAGTAGTTGCCTTGTTGACCATTCTAATTGGTTTGCTTTTTATTTTTAGAAGAGATGAGTTGAAGAAAGATGCAAAAATTGGAGCCATTGGTTATTTCGCTATCATTTTAGCCATGATTGGCATACACTACTCCACCGGAAATAACATCTTCATGTTTGAAGCAGAAACACTTCGCTCAACTTACGGATTTTTAATCGGCTCAGTGTTTAGCGGGGTTATTGGAACAGGCTTCTATCCCATTTTAGGGAACAGAGCTTGGTGCCGATTTGGTTGCCCCATGGCTGCCATCATGGGAATGCAACAGCGGTTTTTCTCCAAATTCAGAATCACCACAAACGGCGGACAATGTATCTCTTGTGGAAACTGTTCTACCTATTGTGAAATGGGAATTGATGTTAAAGCATATGCTCAAAAAGGTCAAAACATTGTTAGGTCCTCTTGCGTAGGTTGTGGTGTTTGTTCGGCTGTTTGCCCCCGAGGAGTACTCAAGTTGGAGAATGGAGAAGATGCAGGCGATTCTCGTTACGATTCTGACCCAATTACTTTTGGGAACGATGGAATAAAAGTCAATTTTTAATACTTGAGTTTTTAATTGATAAAAATTCACCTTGAAAAGACAGAACCATAAAAGAAAGTGGAATCAAGCAGTCATTAAAGATTAAAAATTCTGTAATTGAAAGTAGTAGTAATCATCCCCGCCTTTAACGAGGAAAATGCAGTAGGCAAAGTAGTAGCGGAAATTCCCAAGCGCTTGGTTGACGAGGTAGTTGTGGTGAATAATAATTCTACCGACAAAACTTCTGAGGCTGCCGAAAGTGAGGGAGCCACCGTTTTGTTCGAAAGTACAAAAGGTTATGGGAGAGCTTGCTTGAAAGGAATAGACTATTTGAAAAACGGAAGAACAAAGCCAACAGAGATCGTAGTTTTTTTAGATGCCGACTACTCCGACTATCCGAAACAGATGATTGAAATGGTGAAACCCATTCAAGATAATAAAGCAGACATGGTGATTGGTTCTCGTGCTTTGGGCAAACGAGAAGGCGGCTCCATGACAGTTCCTCAGGTTTTTGGAAACTGGCTAGCAACCAGCTTGATGCATTTGTTCTATGGTCATAAATTCACTGACTTAGGCCCCTTTAGAGCGATTCGCTATTCCAGCCTGTTGGAGTTAGAAATGCAAGATCAAACCTACGGTTGGACGGTGGAAATGCAAGTAAAAGCACTAAAGCAGAAGTTGCGTTGCCAAGAAATGCCGGTCGATTATCGAAATAGAATTGGGTTTTCGAAAATCAGCGGAACAATGAAAGGCACTGTTCTAGCAGGCTACAAAATCATTACCACCATTTTTAAATACCTTTGACTCCTCTTAATTTACAATGGAACTGATCCCCATCATCATTTACGGAATAGCACTGCTATTTATTTTTTGTTACAGCCTGATACAAATTCAGTTAGTAATAAAATACAAACGTTATAAAAAACAGCAGAAACTGCGTTTGGCGGAGCATTCTACTGTAAATTTTGAACCAAAAGTTACTGTTCAATTGCCTCTCTTCAATGAAAAGTACGTAACCGAACGATTAATCGATTGCGTTGCAGCACTAGACTACCCAAAAAACAAATTGGAAATTCAAGTGCTAGATGATTCTACCGATGAAACCATAGAAATTACAAAGGCAAAAGTGGAAGAAATTCAAAAATTAGGAATTGACATCATTTACCTTCACCGAACTGACAGAAGCGGCTACAAGGCAGGAGCTTTAGCCGAAGGAACAAAAATTGCCAAAGGCGATTTCATTGCCATTTTTGATGCTGATTTTTTACCTGAAAAAGATTTCATTCATCGCATGGTTCAGCCTTTTCAAGATGAAAAGGTAGGCATGGTGCAAAGCCGATGGGAGCACATAAACGAACGCTACTCGATGCTTACCAAACTGCAAGCTTTCGGTTTGGACGCTCATTTCACAGTAGAGCAAGGCGGAAGAAACGCAGGGCATCATTTCATCAACTTTAATGGAACAGCCGGTATTTGGCGTAAATCGGGCATTGCTGATGCTGGTGGATGGCAATCAGACACGTTAACGGAAGATTTAGACCTCAGCTACCGAGCCCAGCTAAAAGGTTGGAAATTTATTTTTCTAGAAGAAGTAGGCGCACCTGCAGAGTTACCTGCTGTTATGAATGCCCTCAAAACACAGCAATTTAGATGGAACAAGGGAGCAGCGGAATGCGTTCGCAAAAACCTAGGCAAAGTGTTACGTTCTAAAAACATCGACTTCGGAACAAAAATGAATGCCATATTTCACCTAATGAATTCGGCTGTATTTATTTGCATTATTATTTTAGCCTTACTCAGCATTCCCATGTTGAACATTAAAAATAACTTCGAAGAGTACAAAACACTCTTTTTAGTCGCTAGTGTTTTCTTAATTACGCTGCCCATCTTAGCACTTTTCTACTGGACTTCCATGTCTAGAAACTATGCATCGAAAACCAAAGCTATTTTCCATTTCGTTTTTCTATTTCTTATGTTTTTGGCTGTATCTATGGGCCTCTCGTTGCATAACGCAATGGCCGTTTTAGAAGGTTATATGGGTAAAAAATCGGCCTTTATTAGAACTCCAAAATTTAACCTCAGTAACGATAAAAGCAAAAAATGGAGAACCAATGTGTACTTGAGAAGAAAGATTAACCCCATTACCATTTTAGAAGTATTATTTGCAGCCTATTTCTTTGGCGGAATTCTGTTAGGATTTCATTATGAAGATTATGGGTTAATGCCGTTTCATGCGATGTTGTTTTTGGGGTTTGGCTATGTTTCGTTTTATTCGATTAGCCATTCGTTTAAAACGGAGTAGCTTTCGCTGAGTTGGTTAGTGGTTGATTTGGGTTTGAGCTTTTGTTTTCACCTTTTATTGCCATAGATTCATGTAATTTTTTCCCTTTCTTTCTTTTCGCCATGAAAAGAAAGAAACACCCGCCCGAACGACGTTCAGTCGGACGGGAAGAAAAATTCGTCCTGCTATTCTTTATTTTAACAATTTTCGAAAAGTCCAACCTCAGTTGGGTGATCTAAGCTGTGCTTGTTTATTTTTTCTGTCAGCTTTAACTCGGAGTACCTCGTTTCCAATCAAAGATATGGAGCTTCCCAATTTCGCTAAGACTTATCTTCCATCTTATAAAAACAGAATCAAGGGACACGTTCTGAATAACATTGGAATTCAAAAGCTCAGATTGCTTCGTTCCTCGCAATGACCAATACAATAGTCGTTGCCCCTGCCAAACTTTTTGGCGGAATTGAAGTGAAACAGAAAGAAGCAATCTTGCTAATTATTTAGGAAAGAACACTAATTTTAAACTCAGCCATAACCAATACAAATGCAGTCCACCAGCACCATTTTTAGCAAAACCACATTCGCCTTAAGTACTGCTGTGGCTTGCTTGTTTTATATCGGCTATGAACTGAATCGAGAAAACTTCTACGCGTTACTTACTTGCTTTAGCATTTTGTTTGTTGCGTATTACTTTTTAGTAAAAAGTGCCAAAACAGAATCTTTAAATCAATTATTGGTCATTGCTGCACTTTTCAGGCTTTTCTTCCTCTTCTCTATCCCATCCCTTTCCGACGATTATTATCGCTTCATTTGGGACGGGCAACTGCTCGCAAACGACATCAATCCTTTCGATTATTTGCCTAGCGAAGTCACTATTGACTTTCCAAACAAAGCTGAATTGCTAGCAGGCATGAACAGTCCAAATTACTACACCGTTTATCCGCCCATTGCGCAAATCGTTTATTTGTTCTCCGCTTGGCTTTCACCGAATTCTATTTTAGGTAGCGTTATGGTTATGCGAACCATCATCATTGCAGCAGAAATCGGAATCTTACTGCTGCTCCCAAAATTGCTCCGCCTGATTAACATGAACCCTGTAAACAGCCTATGGTATGCCTTAAATCCATTGGTCATTGTTGAGCTGAGCGGCAACTTACACTTCGAAGGAATTGTGCTTTTCTTTTTTCTATTGGCGGTGTATTTGTTAGCGCTAAACAAAGAAAAGTTGAGCGCCGTGGCATGGGCCTTCGCCGCAGCAACGAAACTTATTCCCATTTTCTTTTTACCAATCATTTTAAGAAAGTTGAGCATTAAAAAAGCCATTGCATTTTACTTCATTTTCGGAGCTGCCTTCATCGTCCTGTGGATTCCGTTGTACAATTCAACACTGCTGCCCCACTTTTTAGAAAGCGTGAGTTTGTATTCCAAAACCTTTGAGTTTAATGCCAGTGTGTATTACCTCGTTCGCGCCATTGGCTACCAAGTAACAGACTACAACATTATACAAACCGCAGGGCCTTGGTTGGCACGAATAGCTTATGTAGGTATTTTGGTGCTCCTGCTTAAAAAGAAAATCATCTCATGGCAAGGCTTTTTTACAGCCATCTTGTTTGCCCTAAGTTGGTATTATTTGCTAGCGCTTATTGTTCACCCTTGGTACAGCATTACCCTCGTTTTTCTAGCTGTTTTTACGCGTTTTCACTTTCCAATGGTGTGGTCATTTCTAGCTGTTTTGTCCTATTGGGCCTATTCTAATCCAGCTTTTCAAGAAAACTTTTGGCTAATTGGTTTAGAGTATACGGTGGTGATTGGCTTTATGGTTTGGGAAGTCGTAAAAACTCCAACAATTTTGGATTCAAATCCAATAAAAACATAATAATTTTGGATTTGAGTATTCTAAATGAATGTTGAAATCCATTTCGACAAAATGCTAGCCTTTGAATTTAAATGGAACCAAAAGCAAAAGGCCCGCTTTTCCAAAACATTTACAACGCCTACCCCACTGCTGAAACAAGGGTGATTCACCGAGAGAATTATGGAGAGTTTTTGAGGGAGACTTGATTTAGTAAAGTTGTATAACTATAATTTACTTTGTAAGCTGTCAATAAAGAAGTAATTTGACTTTTAGAGTTAGCCTCTATCTCAAATATATTTCATCCCTAACATAACTTGCGTTTAACCAAAAACAATGTTTCGTATGCTCAGTTAAGCCCGTCAATTTATCCGCAACCGGTAACGGAAAAGTATCTGCTGCATTTCTTGCGTGCGGTCTAACGTGACTTACTCTGTTTTCGGTTTTCTTTGGGAAGTATGTTTTTCTTATCCCTTTGTCGGTCACTTCTTTTACGATTTCTCCTTTTGAAACTGACTTTACCATTTCTTCCCAAACCTTCTTTGCTTCAAGAATGTCAGAATAAGGCATATTCCAAAACTTTACTTTTCTTAATATCAAATTCTCTCCCTCAAATTGATAGAACACAAAGAAAAATTTGCTTTCTAGAATATTTTTAAAATCCGAATCTTCCCAATCTGTTTTAATAAATTCTTGATAATCAAATGTTGGAAATGAAATATCTTCTTTCGGTAAATCATTTTCTTTAAGTCGGATTGTTTTTACTTGAATATCGGCTTTTTCAAATTCCTCTATTTTTTGGCCGAGTTTAAGCCCAAGAATTGCATTTGTAAGATTTGCAAAATAACTTTTTGCGTTTTTATTTAATTGTATACCTAATTCCTTTTCTATACGTCTTGCTGATTTACCATAAAATGAATGAAATTTTAAAATTACTATTTCTTCAATTGAGCGTACTTTGTCTAAAATATCAGGCTGGTCAATGATTTTCCCGTAAACAGCAGTTTCCTCTTGCGCAATATTTGCAATTATATGATTTACATAACCTTGCTTTAAAGAATATGCCCTTTGTTTTGCTTTTTTAATATTAAAAGGTTGATTTCTATATGATTTTAGTGCAGTCGACCCTTTTGTACAAGCTCCAAGATAAAACGTATCGCCTTCAGATAATTCGTGAGCTTTTCCATCCTTAATTTTTTGATTGATTAATTCCCAATCTTGCTTAATAATTTTTAAATCTTCATTTGGATATTTCCAATCATCGACTAACTTTATTAAGTAATCAAGTAAATCTAAATCGCTATCATGGAGATAGAATACCAATAGTAAATGAGCATTTTTCTTCCAAAAGGAACTCGTCTCAAAGTCTTCTTTATGAACTTCTAAGTAGTTTATGATATTTAAAACTAGTCTTTCTTTTGATCTAAACTCTCCATTTTTAAGCATTTTTAAAGGTGAACATTTCAATTCAAGCCCTGCTTCCTTAAAATCGGGTTCAGCATCATTATTTGGTTCATATTTGAAATAATACTTTTCTGTTGTTTTTCCATAACCACCTTTGTCGTTAATTTTATATTCATCAAAATCGACTTCACAAGCTGTTCTTAATGTTTGACCTTTTAGAAGTTTTGCAAAATCAATAATTGATTCTGCTAAATTTAAATCATACATTCTCAAATTGATTTATCTGTTTATAAAGCTCTTCTCCAATTTTTTCAATTACCCCAACAACTAAAGCATTTCCCATAAAAAACGCTCGTTTTGTATCAGTAATTCCATCCAATTTAGTGTGATTATCAGGAAACATGTTTAATCTTTCTAATTCAATTGGTGTCAATCTGCGTAAACCTCTATCAGAAACAACAACGTGTTTGAATCGTGAAGGTGATTTTCCACCTTCTCCTGTAATTATTGTTCTTGAAGCGTTATCTAAAGCATCCGGATAAATCATACCACCCTCTGAATATTTATAAACAAAACCATCGGGCGACTTCCGTTCAATTGTTTTTGGCCCTTTCAAATATTCCCATTTGTCTTTATCTTTTTCATCGATGAAGTATTCAGGTGTAACTTCTCCATTTTGTAACACATCTCCTAAAACAGTTTTCTTGCCATCATAATTTGGTTCTGTTTTAGTTGTAAATACCTTCCCTTTAATAAGTAAACCGGTATTCTGAAAAGGAGATAACTTACCATTTTTATTAAAATTATTAGTAATTTCCACTAAATCCCCTTTTAGTTCTATCTCTTGTATCATATTAGTTTTACAAACAGGAAAAGCATTTGCAATTGTACCTTCATCCGTTAACCAATCAATTTTATCTGAGTTTTGAAGCCTTTTGTAAACGTCCGTCGATTTATGGTAGCCAATGAAGAAGACACGTCTTCTTCTTTGTGGCATTCCATATTCTGCAGCATTTATTACTCGCCACTCAACTGCGTAACCTAAATCATTTAAACTTTGTAGCATCACAGCGAAATCGCGACCTCTTTGTTTTGCAGGTGATTTTAGAAGGCGATCAACGTTTTCTAAAAATAAATATTGTGGTTTGTTCTTTTTGTTTTCTAATATACTCTGAATTGACCACCAAAGAACTCCTTTCTTACCTTTTAGCCCTTTTGAATTATGCAGAGTTGTTGCAACTGAATAATCTTGACAAGGAAATCCCCCAACCAATAAATCGTGATCAGGTATTTCTTCTACATTTCTCGTTACCACTTCATTTATGTCTTCGTTTGAGTGATTTTCTTTTCCGAACCTCTCTTCATAAACTTTGGAAGCGTGTTGCAATTTGGTCGACGGTTCCCATTGATTGCTCCAAACTACTTCGTAATTGCCCTTTTCAAGTCCAAGACGAAATCCCCCAACTCCTGCAAACAATTCTACAACTTTTATTTTCTTATTTCCCATTTCCTTGTGCTTTATAATAGTTGATTTTTTCTTCAGCTACTTTTAGAATCTCAGAAGTAGACTCTGTATATTTTAATTCTTCCGCAATTTTTTCTGAATACCAATTTATTATCAGTTCCCTTTCAGGAAGTCCGTAAAACTTTGCGAGTCTTATGATTTGTTCCATTGTTGGTTTTCTTTCGTTTTTCTCAAACTTACTAATCAGAGATTGGTCAATATCTACTTCAGCCGCAACTTTTCGCAGTATTAATTCTTTTTCCTCTCTGGCATATTTTAAAGTGTCACCTAATGTTTTCATTGGTCAAAATTATTTTAGACAAATATTGTCCAAATATATGAAACATTTTAGACTTTAATAAGTAATCGTAATATTTCTTCCCCAAAAACTCCCTATTTTAGAATTTTAAAATTCTAACTATCTTTAGCCCATGACAATCGGCAAACTTCTTTACATACTCGGCATTATTCTCATCATTTATGGGCTCATTAGTGGCATTAATTTTTACATGAAAATTGACGACATGGGCAGAAGCTCAGACTTTTCTTATTCCCTAAATGCAGGTAAAATAATAGCTGGTGCCCTGTTGGTGTATTTTGGAAATAAACTAAACAGAAGGAAGCGTAACTCCTCACATATTCGAGCTTTGCGGTATTCATTTGCTCGGATTGTTTAGCTCAAACAATTCACTTCTTTGTTCTGTTTGGCTTTTTGTAATTTCAACTTCCCCATCATAACCACTCATGAATCAACTAACCCAATGCCCTGCTTGTAATTCTACTGCCTTTGATTCTTTTATTACAACTGCTGCCCAAATGCACACGAGCAAAGAGCAGTTCAACTTTGATCAGTGCAGCAATTGCCAGTTGGTATTTTTAAATCCAAGAATTCCGTTAGATCAGCTTAAAAACTACTACACCTCTCACTACTTACCGTATAGAGGATCTGAAGCTTGGGGAAAGTACGAGCGATTTGTAAAAGATAGTCAGCAGAAATTGGATTTAAAACGGGTGGAACGTGTAAAAGAATGGCACAAAACAACTCCCGAATCTCTGATTCTTGATGTTGGCTGCGGAAAACCCACCTTTTTAAAGGCCTGTAAAGCGGAACTAGCATGCAATACCTTAGGCATCGATTTTAGTGACGAAGGGTGGAAGGATTCTACGGAAAACTATGAAGGATTAGACCTTCAAGTAGCTGAAATAAAAGATTTACCCTTGGATGTAAAACCCGATGTAATTACCATGTGGCATTACTTAGAGCACGATTATACTCCACAGGAGAATCTAAAATCGCTGAAGTCCATCTCTAAACCATCAACCACTCTAATTATTGAAATTCCCAACTTCGATTCTAGCAGCAGAAAAGCCTTTGGTGCACATTGGGCGGGATGGCACACTCCGCGCCACACCTCTTTATTTTCGCCCAACAATGTGGAGCAATTGCTTAACAACAGTGGTTGGAAGGTTTCAAAAATTCTCACTTACGGCACCATGGACCCTTACTTGTTGTATTGGATGAGTAGAATGGAACAAAAAGGAATCGCATGGAATAAAAACATGGAGGACGAATTTTGGGCATTTACCCGAGGCATGATTGCCTTTCTACCTAAAAAATGGAAGGAAAAGAAAACTTCGTTAGGGATTATGACCGTAATTGCAACGCCAATTGAGAATTAATTAAAAAGGCAAGAGTTGCTTTCCTTCCCATGTCCCGATTGATTTGTATGGTTGAAATCGAGCGAAAAGCTCTTCCTTGTACCAATCGTTTTTACGGGTTCTGCGAATCGCTTCTTGGTGTTGGGTGCTGCTGTATGCGAATTTTTTTACCGATTCAAAGTCTTTCCACAAACTAAAGGTAGCCATCTGAACTATGGGAACCTCTCCTACTCCTTTGGTGTATATTAATCCTTCATTTCCAGCTAACGTCTCGTGCGAAGTGGGCACGTATTTCCAAAAACGCAGCAACCAGTTCAGTTTTATGGTCGCTCTGGTAATTACCGCAATTGGTTGGGCAGGATCTAAGTCAGCTGCCTTTTCAAATGGATTTTTACCCACCCAAGTTCCTCCTGCCGAAATATTTTTCATGTACAAGGTAAGCAGCTCTGCACTTTGGTTTTTATAGCGTTGCATGATGTTGGAAGAGGAGAAAAATTCATTGGCCGCCGCTTCAGAATCCCACACTTGCAGCAGACAATAGGTCGACCAGTCGGGCAAAGGATTAAATCCTAACCCCTTGCCACTTCCCAAAAGGCGGTAAAAAGATTGCCCTTCTACCTTTGACAGGTCTTTGTGCGCAAACTGCATCATTTTAAAGCCCCAGAGTTTTGTTTTAAACGTGGTGTACTTAAAAAATGAAATGGTGGTAATTTGTTGACTCATGCGGCCTAATTTGTAACCTTCATTTATAGATTACATCTGTTACATTGAATAAACCTTCAAAAGTGAAAGTTGTTGAAACGTTGCCACAATATAATAATCAGATTTTGACTTTATACCTGCGTTCAACAATTCTTAATGATTCAAAACACATGCAACTAAAGAGCCTTAACCCAAATTATTGGTAAACGGATTTATTTTGAATTCTAGAGGTTATTTATAATTCTAATTCCCAATTAATTGAGACCTGTGTCGCAGAGTCGATAAACTCTTAAAAGTCCTCACAGCTTAATGTCAAATTTCTTAATTAAAAATTAAATGATTCAGTATTAAAAATTAACCTAAACCGTACCTTTGCAAAAACAATTTTACATGGAGTTAAGCAAGTCAAAATCACTATTCGAAAGAGCTATAAAATCTATGGTGGGCGGCGTAAACAGTCCCGTTAGAGCATTTAATTCTGTAGGTGGAAATCCGCTTTTTATTGAACGAGGGGAAGGCATTCACATTTATGATGTAGATGGGAACGAGTACATCGACCTGATTGGTTCTTATGGTCCGCTTATTTTAGGCCATGCACACCCAAAAGTTACGGCAGCCGTTAAAGCTGCAGTTGACAAAAGCTTTACCTACGGAGCAACTACTTTAGGTGAAGTTGAAATGGCAGAAATGGTGAAAGAAGCTTTCCCACAAATGGACAAAGTTCGATTTGTAAACTCGGGAACGGAAGCTGTTATTTCGGCCATTCGTTTGGCACGAGCCTATTCTGGAAAAACGAAGATTGTAAAATTTGCAGGTTGTTATCATGGACATACAGATGCATTGTTAGTAGCTGCAGGTTCTGGTTTAATGACCATGGGAATTCCCTCAAGCGCAGGTGTACCCGAAGAGGCGGTGAAAGATACCATGATTGCGAAATTCAATGACATTGAGAGCGTAAAGCAAATTATTGCGGCTAACAAAGATGAAATTGCAGGTGTTTTTATTGAACCCGTTGCCGGAAATATGGGAGTTGTTGTTCCTGAAATGGAGTTCATGAAAGAGCTTCGAAAAATTACGGAAGAGAATAACATTTTATTGGTAATCGACGAGGTAATGACCGGCTTTAGAAAGAAGTTTGGCGGCGCTCAAGATCATTTTGGAATTGAAGCTGACATTACCTGCATGGGTAAAGTAATTGGCGGAGGAATGCCGGTTGGTGCTTATGGCGCAAAGGCAGCCATTATGGATCGTGTTGCTCCTTTGGGCGATGTCTACCAAGCAGGAACATTGTCGGGCAGTCCAATTGCAATGGCTTGCGGTTTGGCCACGTTAAAAGAATTAAAAAATTACGATTACGACAGAGCCGATCAGTTGGGAAAACGAGTAAAAACGTGTTTGCTAGCTGCTGCCAAAGAAAATGGCATCACTATTCAAGTTAATCAGTTTGGGTTAATGGTAAACCCCTTTTTCACTTCGGTGGAAGTTAGAGATTTTGAAACAGCCTCTACTTGCGACACTAAATTATTTGGCAAGTTCTTTTGGGCGATGGCTGAAGCTGGTTTGTACATTCCACCTTCGCAGTTTGAAGCGTGGTTTTTACCGATCAACATTACCGATGCTGAAATGGAGGTAGTAGAAGAAAGAATTAATATGGCCTTTAAAACCATGTAGCAGCCCATAAAAATGACGAGTAAACCTTCTAACACAACATTTTACTATCAAATTGTTGATTTACTTCAATCAGCAAGAAAAAAAGTGGTACAAACCGTTAATCAAACAATGGTGCATACCTACTTCGAAATTGGTAGAATGATTGTAGAAGAAGAGCAAGATGGAAAAGAACGAGCAGACTACGGCAAACAAATTTTAAAAGAACTTTCAACCATCCTAACAGAAAGATTTGGGAAAGGATTTTCGGTAGATAACCTTGAAAACATGAGGCGGTTATATGTCACTTATGGAAAATCTGAAACACCGTCTCGGATTTCCGGAAAAGCAAATTCCGAGACACCGTCTAGGAATTTCAAATTAAGCTGGTCGCATTACCTAAAACTCATGCGAATTGAGGATATAAACGAACGGCAATTCTACGAAATTGAGTCTTTTAAAAACAATTGGAGTGTTAGAGAATTACAACGTCAATTTGATTCTGCTTTATATGGTAGATTAGCATTAAGTAGAGATAAAGAAAAGGTAAAAGAGTTGTCTGAAAAAGGGTTGGTAATTGAAAAACCGAAAGATGCTATTAAAGATCCTTTTATTCTAGAGTTTCTTGGTTTACCAGAACATTCCAACTATACTGAAAATGAATTAGAACAAGAATTAATAAACAAACTAGAAAACTTTTTACTAGAACTAGGCAACGGATTTACCTTCGTGGCTAGACAAAAAAGAATCTCTTTCAATGAAAAGCATTTTAGAATAGATTTGGTTTTTTACAACCGCATGCTAAAGTGCTTTGTTCTAATCGATCTTAAAATTGGAGAAATCAAACATCAAGACATTGGGCAAATGCAGATGTACGTGAATTATTATGACCGTGAAGTTCGATTAAAAGAAGAAAACAAAACAATTGGTATAATTTTGTGCAAAGACAAAGATGATACGGTTGTAGAATACACCTTACCAGAAAACAACGAGCAAATTTTTGCCAGTAAATACCAAACCATATTACCAACCAAAAAGCAACTACAACTTTTGATGACTGAAAAAGAAAACAAATAACGTTTTAGCCGCTTTCGAACGCAAGATCAAAAACACTAAATAATCCCATAAAAAATCAATAACCACTCAACTTCCTGAGAAAGAATTACAAACATGACACAATTCAACGATAGATTTTTAAAAGCTTGTAGACGAGAAGAAACCGACAGACCACCAGTGTGGTTTATGCGACAAGCAGGACGATACCAAGCAGATTACAGGGAAATTAGAAAAAAGCATACGCTTGTTGATATTTGTAAAATACCTGAGTTATGCGCTCAAGTAACCTTGTCTCCCATTCAACAATTTGGTTTTGATGCAGCTATTGTATTTTCTGACATTATGATTCCGTTGGAACCAATGGGAATTGATTTTCACTACAAGGAAGGTGTTGGTCCGGTAATTTCTAATCCACTGACTTCAAAGAGAGATGTAGAAAATTTAAAACCCTTAGATTTTGGCAAAGACTTACAGTACACTGGAGCATCGTTAGGAATTTTAAGAAGAGAACTAAATGTGCCCTGTTTGGGTTTTGTGGGCGCTCCCTTTACTTTGGCAAGTTACATGATTGAAGGCGGCCCTTCTAAGAACTACATTAAGCTGAAAAACTTTATGTACGGTCAAACGGAAGCGTGGCATTTGCTCATGGACAAGTTAGCGACTAACATGGCTGATTATTTGCTTTTTCAAGTGGAAAGTGGTGCCATGGCCGTTCAAATTTTCGACAGTTGGGTGGGTATTTTAAGTCAAGCTGACTTTAGAGAATTCATTTTCCCACACATGCAAAAAATGGTTCAATACATTAAGAGTAAAACAGATGTACCGGTTGTTATTTTTGGAACGAACTCTTCTCACCTTTTATTAGACATGAAAGCAACAACCGCAGATGTGGTAGGTATTGACTGGAAAACCGATGTTGCTGAAGCATGGAAAAGCATGAACTACGAGGTAGCTGTTCAAGGAAACTTAGATCCTACTTTGCTTTTTGGCGATTGGGAGTTAATTGAAAAAAGAGCTACTACTTTATTGAACTCTATCCCAAATAAACCAGGTTACATTTTCAACTTAGGTCACGGTATTTTGCCCAAAACACCGGAAGAGAATGTAAGACAGTTGGTGAAGTTGGTTCAAGGGAGATAGGGTACATCCAACTTCTTAAAATAGAATATTCTAGTGAACTCTCCAAGGTTTTGAATTGTCCGCCTTTGGAGGAAAACCTTGGAGAGTTTTTTAAGATCTAATAATAAGCTACTTACTCCTCGGAAATAATTGTTCTCAAAATTTCTTCGTTTACCTTTCGGTTACGATGAACAGCTATAAAGTTTGTTCGATCTTCAAAAATTTCAATTACTCTGTCTCGATTTAACTCAGTTGCTCCTATAGATAAAATACCCTGATAAGAGGAATATTTATAGTCTTCAAAATTATCGGTGATGCCATGCAAATAAGGGTTCAAATGGACATAAAGGATCACCTGCAATAAGTACTCTTGAGAATTAATTTCTTTGCGTTTGAAATTAGGAGTAAACAAGCTTCCATTTCTTTGGTACCTTCTATTAATTGCTTTCGTGTATGAGTTGAATAAGTTACTGAATTGTTGACTGA
>CAJQLW010000019.1 GCA_905479325.1 uncultured Flavobacteriales bacterium | reverse complement strand
TTTAGCGCCTCAATAGCGACTTTTGACTTGAATTCATTGCTGAATTTTCTTCTTGTTCTTTTCATAATTTCCATTTTCTAAGTTATAAATTTTTCAACTTAACTAATGGTTCGAATTTGTCGAGGTATTATACTATTCCATTGTTTTCAAAAAATAGTGAATGAATCCTTAAGTATTTTTCCATTATCAGAATCAAACCGTTGTAGTGGTTTCCTTTTAGACGTTGTGTTCTGTTTACTGTTCTATTCCTTTCATTAATGCATTTTTTGGCTGAATAACCGTCATTTTCTTTCTTTACGTAATAATTAATTCAGTGTAATAAGTTAGCTTGTGCGCATTTTATTTTTTAAAAAATAGCTGAACTTTGTTACATGCCGAAATACCTGATCACCGTTCTACCTCCTTCTGTTATTTCAAAAGAAATAGTTGAGATGCAAAAAGAGGTTGAAAGTCGTTTTGGTTGCAGTCACGCTCAAAAAGCCCCTCCACATATTACCGTTATTCCTCCTTTCGATTGCTCAGTAGAAAAAAAGACTGAATTCGTTGCTGAGCTTATTCGTTTTTTGAATGATAAACCAATGGTTGATAGTATTATTGAGTTAGATAATTTTCAACGCTTCGAAAGTCGCACCCTATTTGTTGACGTAGCTAAAAACGAAGCTTTTGAAGGGTTTTGCAAAGCGTTGAAACTTCTTTTTAACCAGCAAAAAATCATAAAACAAAGAGCTGAAAAACACTACTTTGTGCCACACATTACGCTAGCAAATAAAGACATTACAAAACGCGACTTTAAAAAGGCTTGGGAAATTTTTAAAGATCGAGTTTATCAGAGAGGTTTCACACTAAAAGAAATCTCTATTTTAGAATTAAAAGGTGGTGTTTGGAAACTTGTTGACAGCATAGCCGCACAGCAATAGCTAAAATCGCCCACTCTTTTATTACTAGAGTATTAAATTCACACAAGCAATTTTTACAATATAATTATTACAAGAATTTTGCATATCAAAAAATTCTACAACAGTAAAGTTGTGTAAAAAACAAGGATGAAAACAATTTTTTGATTATTTTATTGTCAATAAACTGACGTTAAAATTGTCATAAATGAAATCAATATTACACTTAGACCTAGATAGCTTTTTTGTTTCTTGCGAACGCTTACTGGACAGCAAACTCAACAATCGACCAGTTCTCATTGGCGGAACTTCTGACCGTGGCGTGGTAGCCTCTTGCAGTTATGAAGCAAGAGCCTTTGGAGTACATTCTGCCATGCCCATGAAAATGGCTCGACAACTTTGCCCACACGCAGTTGTTATTCGGGGCAATAGCAGCACTTACAGTAAATTTTCTGATGTAGTAACAGACATTATCAAGTCAAACAGTCCGCGATTTGAAAAAACCTCAATTGACGAAT
Source organism: uncultured Flavobacteriales bacterium (assembly GCA_905479325.1). Classification (GTDB taxonomy): domain Bacteria; phylum Bacteroidota; class Bacteroidia; order Flavobacteriales_E; family Vicingaceae; genus NORP294. The sequence continues at coordinate 100,182 of CAJQLW010000019.1, read as the reverse complement.
TTTATATTGATACCACAGGAATGGATCGTTTCTACGGAACCTACAAATGGTCTCAAGAGCTCAGAAGCCAAATTATAAAAGAAAGCGGATTACCCATTTCTTTTGGCTTATCTACCGGAAAAACTACTGCAAAAATTGGCACTGGAGAAGCAAAACCTAACAACTTTATGAAAATTGACTCTGGCGAGGAGAAACCTTTTTTAGCGCCTTTACCAGTTCGTAAAATGCCCATGATTGGCGCTAAAACCAATCAAAAACTAAACCTTATGGGTATTCAAAAAATACAAACCATACAGGAAATGCCGTTGGAATTAATGACTCGAGTACTCGGAAAGAACGGTCATTCCATTTGGAAAAAAGCACAGGGAATTGACAATACTCCAATTGTACCTTATCACGAAAGAAAGTCAATCTCAATTGAACGCACCTTTGAAAAAGACACCACTGATGTAACAAAGCTAAAAAGCATTTTAACCGCTATGGCAGAAAACCTTTCTTACCAACTTAGAAACGGAAATAAGCTAACCGGTTGTGTTACCGTTCGGGTTCGCTATTCAGATTTTATTACCGAAAGTAAACAGCAACATATTCCTTACACCTCGCTCGATAACAAACTAATTGAAACAGTGCTTTCTCTGTTTAAAACGCTTTACAGCCGAAGGGTTTTAGTGCGCTTAATTGGTGTTCGGTTTAGCAAATTGGTAGGTGGAAACCACCAGATTAATCTATTTGAAGACAGTGAAGAACTCATTAACCTGTATTTAGCCTTAGACAACATTCGAAACCGCTACGGACAAGACGCAGTGAAACGAGTAGTAGCTATGGGTTCCAAAGGCGTTGGTCGTTCTTCCAATCCTTTCAATGGGCAACCAATTGTAATTCCAGCACACCGGAGAGCTTAGTTAAGAAGTGCCTAAAGTTGGGAAGTACTTAGAGTATTTAAAATAAAAAATCAGTCAATACTGAACGGACGTCGAGTGCAGACGAAAGGAAGCGTATCGAGACGGAAGTGAAATTTTTCAATAAATCAATGTAACAATGAATTGAGAAGTGCCTAAAGTTAAAAAGTACTTGAAGTGATTAAAATGAAAAACTATACAAGGTGAAATGTAAAATTTTCAATCGCTGAATTTTTAGTTTTTAATGACTTACATGCAGTGGAATTTGAAATGTGAAATCAAAAATGAGAAATAAGAACATTAAAAGCAAGCTTGTCTTACTGAGCTATTTTTCAATAGAAAAATTTGGTCGAAGTGAGCAAGCGGATGAATAAATACTGAACGGACGTCGAGTGCAGACGAAAGGAAGCGTACCGAGACGAAAGTGAAATTTTTCAATAAATCAATTTAACAATGAGTTAATACTTCAATAAGTGAATACCTCAATGAATTAATGATTTAATCAATACTTGAAGAATTAAATACTTCAATGAATCAATAACTCACCGATTCAAAGATTCACTGATTCATAAATTCAAAGACTGAAGTAATCACTTATTCACCTATTCAAAGATTCTTAAATAAAAAATGTTACTCAATTGCCACAGTTATTACAGCCTCAATTACGGGTGTCTTTCCATACGGGAACTCTTAGCTACGTGTCAATTTTTAGGACACAAAACGGTTGCTTTAACCGATATAAACAACACTTCAGAATGTTTTACCTTTTTGCTTTTAGCTAAAGAATACAACATTCACCCAGTAGTGGGAATTGATTTCAGAAATGGCGTAGACCAGCAATTTGTTGCATTGCCCCAAAACCATCAAGGCTTTTTTGAATTGAACGAATTTTTATCGCACCATCAAAGTAATGGAACAGCAATTCCAGAAAGGGTCCAGTTTAAAAACGCCATCACTATTTACCCTTTTGAAAAAGCACTGCATTTCGATGAGTTAGGCGAAACTGAATTTACCGGAATCGCTCCAGAAGAGCTTAATCGACCCATTTTCAAACAGTACAAAAAGCTATTCCAACAAAAGCTAGTTGCGCTTTGTACGGCAACTTTTAGAAATAAGAAAGACTTTAATACTCACCGCCTACTTCGTGCCATTGGAGAAAATACCTTGCTAAGCAAGCTTGGTAAAAATCAGCAAGCAAAAGAGGGTAACAAATACCGAAGTACAGAAGAAATCACAACACTATACGAGCGCCACAGCGAATTAATTGAACGCAGTAATAAACTCCTTAAAAGTTGCAAGTTTGAATTTGAGTTTAACAAACCCAATAACAAAGCTAACTACACCAAAAGCCACGAAGAAGATGTTCAACTGCTTCGAAAACTTAGCTATGAAGGCTTACCTTATCGGTACGACTTTAATCCTCTTCTTGGGAAACGTTTAACGAGTAAACAACAAGAAATTCTCAATCGAGTTGAGAACGAATTGAAGGTAATTGAGCAATACGGGTTTTCGGCTTACTTTCTAATTAATTGGGACATGGTATGCTACGCCATGAGTAAAGGTTATCCGCATGTAGGCCGAGGGAGTGGCGCGAACAGTATTATTGCTTATTTAATACGAATTACCAATGTTGATCCCATTGAACTAGATCTTTACTTTGAACGATTTATGAATCCGTTCAGGAGCAGCCCCCCAGATTTTGATGTCGATTTTTCGTGGACTGACCGCAACGATGTTACCACTTATCTCTTCGAGAAACACGGTTACGATCGCGTGGCCCTATTGGGTTCATACACCACCTATCAGCACAAATCTGTTATTAGAGAGCTGGGTAAGGTTTTTGGCTTGCCAAGCGAAGAGATTGAGCAACTACAACGCGGCGGTATTGCGGACAATGAATACGGTCAACTCATTCAAAAATACAGCTCTTACATTGCAGGTTTTCCAAGTAATTTAAGCATTCACTCCAGCGGAATTATTATTTCAGAAAAGCCGATACATTACTATTCTGCCACTTATTTACCTCCCAAAAACTATCCCACGGTGCATTTCGACATGCAAATAGCAGAAGATATTGGCTTGTACAAGTATGATGTTCTCAGCCAACGAGGACTCGGAAAAATAAAAGATGCAGTAACTTTTGTAGAGAAAAATCATGGAGTAAAAGTGGATATACATGCCATGAAAGTGATTAAAAACGACCTAAAGGTGAAAGATTTACTGCGTGAAGGAGACTTAACTGGTTGTTTCTACGTGGAATCTCCGGCCATGCGCATGCTAATGACCAAGCTAAAAGCAGATGATTACACAAGGTTAGTTGCGGCGAGTTCCATCATTCGCCCAGGAGTAGCTAAAAGTGGTATGATGCGAGAATACATTCTTCGTTTTCAAAACATTGAGCGCCGCGAAGAAGCTCAAAAAGCATTGCCAGAATTGTATGAAATATTAGAAGAGACCTATGGTGTAATGGTGTACCAAGAAGATGTGTTAAAGGTGGCACATTACTTTGCTGGATTAAGTCTGGCTGAAGCCGATATTTTGCGACGAGGCATGTCTTGGAAGTTCAAGCAGCGAAACGAATTTGCTAAAATTAAAAAACGCTTTTTCGATAATTGCGCACGCAAACGGTTGACGCAAAGTACCGTTCAAAAAATATGGGACCAGATTGAGAGTTTTGCAAACTTCGCCTTTTCAAAAGGGCATTCAGCAAGTTATGCGGTAGAAAGCTTTCAAGCACTTTACCTGCATGCCTATTACCCGTTAGAATATTTAACAGCTACCATAAATAATGGCGGAGGGTTTTATTCCAGAGAATTGTACGTTCACACTGCCCGCATGAAAGGGGCTGAAATAGAATTGCCATGCGTAAATGAAAGTGCAGCCACAGCAGATATTCAAGGAAAAAAATTAACCCTTGGGTTCGCTTTTATTGATGGTGGTTTTGAATCGAAAAACGTAGGCCTTATACTACAAGAGCGACGTAAAAATGGACTCTTTACCAGCTTTCGAAATTTTGTGGAACGCATCCCTGAAATATCTTTAGACCAGATTATCGTACTCATTCGGCTGGGCTGTTTCCGCAATCTCGAGGCAGATAAAAAAAAGCTTCTTTGGGATGCTCACTTTCTGCTTTCAAAGGCACCGAAAAAAATAAAAATGAATTCGCTTTTTGAGTTAAAACCACAAGAGTGGCAGCTACCAGAATTGGTGCAAAACCGACTTGAAATTGCCATGGACGAGATTGAATTACTTGGTTTCGCTGTTAGCTACAACCCTTTCGACTTAATAGAAGAAGAGAAAGAAAACTTACCCAAAACCACCGCAAAAGATTTAAATAACAAAGTGGGTAAAATAGTAAGTATTGCAGGTTATCGCGTTCATGTGAAAACGACAAAAACGAGCAATGGTAAAGCCATGCGTTTTGGAACTTTCGTAGACATAGAGGGGCGTTGGATTGATACTGTACTTTTTCCCGATGCGATGGTAAAACTAAGACACATTGGTCAGGGTTGCTACCTAATAAAAGGGAAGGTGACCGAAGAGTTTGGGCATATTAGTATAGAGGTAAGCGATTTGAAAAGATATGACAATAAGGTTTTGGGGTAAAGCAATAAATCTTCAGTCAATAGGGTATCAATCAAAAGAACATTCCCGACCTTTGTCCCATGTCCGAAAAGAATCTTATTTCTAAATTCGAAATAGTTGAAATTAAAGGTGAAAAACTTTTTCTTTTACCAGAAAAGGCGATGTATTGGGCAGCAAAAAAAATGTTACTCATAGCTGATCTACATCTAGGAAAATCAGCGCATTTTAGAAAAAATGGGATCGCTGTACCCAACCAAACAGAGCAGAAAAACTGGTTGCTGCTTCACAAGTTATTCAAAGAGTACGAACCTGAACGAGTATGCTTTTTAGGAGACTTATTTCATAGCACGCACAACAAAGAATGGGAAGTATTTGGAGAGTTAATTGATAGTTACCCAAATATTGACTTCGAACTAGTGCAAGGAAATCACGATATTCTACCACCTGAATTATATGAAAAACTCGGCTTTAAAGTTCATCCATCGCTTTTAGAAGAGCCGTTCTCGTTGACTCACGAACCGTTAGAAGAGAAGGGAATCTATTACAATTTAGCAGGACACATTCACCCTGGAGTGCAGTTAAAAGGCAAAGGCAATCAGCGCCACAGAGCCGCCTGTTTTTACTTCAACAACACAGGTGGAATTCTACCAGCCTTTGGTTCTTTTACTGGCTTATACACCGTTAAACCAAAAAAAACTGATCAAGTATTTGTGGTGACCGGAGAGGTGGTAATTGCAATTTAATTTTGAATCTCTCAATTTTTAGTTTTTAATCTAAAAACTTGTCTAGCCAAGAATTTTCTTAGTGAGTTATTAATCTAAATCTAATTGTTTTATTCACAATTAAAAATTCCTCGACTAAAAATTAATAATTCAATAATGCTTCTTCCAATATTCCGGCTCTACCGTAGGTTTTGGGTAGTTTAACTGAGGCGTACCAAACAAGTCTTCTTTAGCCGTCCACGGATGGTGAATAACGGACGCATCAAGTTCTGCCAATTCGGGAATCCAATGTTTTACATATTTACCCTTTTCGTCGTAACGTTTGGCTTGTAGAATAATGTTGAAATAACGATCTCTAGGGTCGTTCCCCACTCCAGCTATGTACATCCAATTTCCATAATTACTAGCAACATCGTAATCAATTAGCTTACTTTCAAAATATTCGGCACCAATTCGCCAATCTAATCCTAATTCTTTTACTAAAAAGGAGGCCACATTTTGCCTGCCTCTATTGCTCATAAAACCAGTTTGGTTCAGCTCTCTCATGTTGGCATCAATAAAAGGGATTCCCGTTTCACCCTTCGCCCATCTCTCTATTTTTTCTAGATCTACACTCCACTCATATTCCTCTGATTTTATGCCATTCAATTGAAAAACTGAAGTGCCATGTTTCAAGCAAATAAACTTGAAATAATCTCTCCAAATCAGTTCAAAAATGAGCCAATATGTAGATTGATTTGATTCAATTTCTTCCTCGTACTTTTTTATTTCCCAATAAATTTTTCGTGGAGAAATACATCCATTCCACAACCACAATGAAAGTTTAGAGGAGTAATCTGCTCCTAATAAACCATTTCGCTTTTGCTTATACCAACTTAGTTCTTTCGTGTCATAGAAATAATGTTTCAAACGCTTTAAAGCTTCATCTTCTCCTCCTTTAATGGTTAAGGCTGCTTTTGGTTCAACCTTCTCCTTCTCTAAACTGAACTCTTCTAAACTTGGAATTGAACCTAACTCGATTTCTTTAGGTAACTCATTCAAGAGGCTTGGTTCAGGAAATAGCTCTCGAACAGAACTTTTCTTCTCAACTCCTTTTCTAAACTGAGTGAAACCCTTTGGTGTTTCTTTAAAGTTGTGTGGTAAATCATTCACATGAAACAGAGTTGAACCAAAGGAATAATCTACTGAAACTCCCAACTGTTCTACTTTTTGCTGTACAGCAATCTCTTCTGAGTGAATATCTTTAAAGGCATAAATCGTTGTAACTTCTACCTCTGCAAACAATCTTGCTAACTGCTCTGCGGTATTACCTTTTCGAATAACTAATTCTGAACCTAGTTTTTGAAGGTTTTTCCGAAGGTTCTCAACACTTTCAATTAAAAACTGCGTTCTATGGCTTCCTGTTTTTTCAAAGCCAAAAGCGGTCTTCCCAAACTCTGTTTCCTCAAAGCAATAAAAAGGTATAATTTGTTTGTGAATCTTCAGCGCTTTACTAAGTGATTCATTATCATGAATTCTCAATTCTTTTCTAAACCAAACTATTGCGGTACTCATGGCTCTTGCTTTTTGTTTCTTCTGCAACGTTCGCTACAGTATTTCACTTCATCCCATACCTTTTCCCATTTTTTTCGCCACGTGAATTGCTTACCACAAACAATGCAGTCTTTCTGGGGAAGGTGTTGTTTTTTCACAAATAGGTAACAGAAACAGTGTTGTTTAGTTTTTTGAATAAATTAAAACATTGAATCTTTGAATTAATCAATAATTGAATAAGTCAATCGTAGAACAGGTTAATTCGTAAGTAGAAAATAACTCAATCTTTGAATTGGTGAACATTTAACCTCATTGATAATTTAGTCCACTTCCGTCTCGATACGCTTCCTATCGTCAGCACTCGACGTACGTTAAGTATTGACGTATTCACTCATTATTACATTGAGTTATTGAAGCATTCACTCATTGTTACATTGAATTATTGATTCATTGATACAATAGATAATTATGCTGCTCTATAAATAATGTTGATGTTCTCTGGAGAAAAGTTTTCTCTTCCTTCAACTACTACATGCCATGACCCGTCGACTGGTTTGGCAAAATGCGCGTAATTGTTCTTCACTTCAATTGCCTGACCATAATATCTGCGTTCACTTCTATAAGAATTGAAGTTGTCTTCGTCTAACAATAAAACACTATAATTATCCGGTAATTCGATGCCAATAAAACCAGGTTGACTACCTCTTATTTTGTGCTGAATATTTTTCATATTGCTAATTAATTTAGTATTGATTACTTTTACGGCTCAAATATACTATATTTTTTAGTTTACTAATATTTTTAGCATTTATTTTGAATTATTTTCAAGCCAACTTAAAATACCTTCGTAAGTCAAAATCCCTAACCCAAGGCGATTTGGCCAATAAAATCAGCGTTAACCGCCCTAAAATTGGATCTTATGAGGAAGGAAGAGCAGAACCGAAATTCGAAACCCTTCAAAATATTTCTCATTTTTTCCAAGTTTCTCTAGACGATTTACTGGAATCGGATTTAAGCGAAAAAGCTACTTTTAGTACCAAAAACATTGAAGGTAACAACCTAAGAGTATTGCCCATTGTAGTAGATTCTCAGAATAACGAGCGGATTACCTTAGTGCCCATTAAGGCTGCAGCTGGTTACTTAAATGGCTATTCAGACCCTGAATTTGTGGAGCAGCTCCCCAACTTTAGTTTGCCTATGAAAGAGCTTAGCCAAGGTACCTACCGAGCCTTTGAAATAAATGGAGACAGCATGTTGCCCCTTCCCTCAGGAAGTTATGTGCTCACTGAACACCTTGAAAATTGGAACTGGATTAACTCTGGAGAGTGCTACATTGTGGTTACTAAAAACGACGGGGTAGTATATAAAAGAGTAACGAATCAAATTGAAAAACAAAGATGCATTGAGCTACATTCTGACAATACCGCATATGAACCCTACAAGGTAGAAATAGATGAAGTTGTTGAAGTATGGAAAGCGAAGGGTTACCTCAGCTTTGAATTGCCCGAAAAACAACAAAGTACAACCTCAGTTGACGAGTTAAGCAATATGATGCTGAAGTTGCAAAGTGAAGTGGAGAAATTGAAAAAGAATTAACATTATCAAGTACTGTTATTTTAGCTCAATAACTCATTAAGAACACTTACTCATGTAAATTCGCGTTCCGGTCAATTTACCATTCACAAATGGTCTTAAAATCATCTCTCTGTTGTCTATCGATTCCACTTTAAAAATAGTGTAGTCCTCTTTATTCCTGTCTGGAACTAGATACATCAAACGACTTTTAGTTCGAATAGAATATTTGCCACTTTCCGTTTTTCCATCTATGATATACGTTAATTTATTGTCTTTGTATGTCATAATTTTCAAAGATTCATCATACTCTACCTCATCGGCTCCATTTAACGCCCCATCAATCTCCCAGCAAGCAACAATACTTTTATTAAAATCTTCTTTAAACTGCTCTTCTCTGCTCTTGTTGCTATACACAATGGCTTGCTCGAATGTATTCGCCTGACTTCTGAATTGACTTAATTCCATTAATCTATTCTTCAACAACATGGAGTTTGGTTCAAATTGCAACCCCCGCTGCAAACTTTTTGCTGCCATATTCATGTTGTTCTTACGAGCATAATACCCTGCAATGTCTAGATACATATTCTCTAGATACTCCTTGTCATGACAATATGCATTTGCATATTGTAAAGACTCCTCAAATGCTGATAGTTTTTCATATCCTAGTGTAGGTATGTTATAAAGAAAGCTTTCTCTTATCACTCTCATTTTGCAATAACTATAGTATTCTTGAAGTCCTGTGTTTTCTTCTAAAAACGGGAATATATCAAAATACATATCTAAAGAATCTGTGGTGGCTTCGTGTTCTTTATCATTTACCAAATGGTTTCTAATCAAGCCCAAAATTGCCTCTTTAGTCGACAAATTCTCTGAATTTGAAATGTATGAGTAATTCATATTTTGAAGTGCTGCCGCATAGTTCTCGTTTAGTTCATTTGAGTAAGCAAGCAGTACATAGTAAGTCTGAGAAAATGGATTAATATCTACAGAATCATCTAACATTGATTTAAATGACTCAAAGTAAGACTTGTATTTTGGAACGTCTGGATTTTCAATCATAAGTTGATTTCCGATGTTCTTAAAAAAATCTATTCCGTACACGCTGTACTCGTCATTTGTTCTATTAAAATTCACAAAACTGGCTAGCATTAATGGATTGTATTTTTTTGTGGCAATCTCTGAGTTAAGTTGAGTTGCTAAGGCACTATTGTACAACAAGCCAACTGCAACTGACGGATAAATGGTGTTTGCTTTTTTTAAGGCTAAGCTTGCCGATTCGTAGTCTCGTGTGTTGAACTTAGTAACTCCCTCGTTGTAATACATTAAAGCCGCCAGCTGCGTTAAGTCTATAATTTTGTTTTGGTCATAATGCTCCTCAAAAAGCTTGTCTACAGAAGTATTTTCAAATTCTTCTTTAGAAATTAATTTACTTGACACCAAATAATTAACGTACTCTTTTTTAGTTTTATAATCAAACTCAAAGGTTCCATTCTGAGGTAATGTGCTTTCAATTAAAACTTTAGTATCAGAAGGGTCTGCCACAAGGTAAACGTGTGTAGGTGTTTCCCTAATTTCATAATCAATGTTGAACTCCTGTAAAACCATCGCATACAAGGCTGTAGCTGAAACACAATTGTAATCGCCGCTTTCAAAAAGTTCATTAAAACCGGCATCCTCAACATATTTTTTTAACTCTTCTTTATGAATGGATTTGTAAATTTCTTGAATCTGCTTTTTTGTTTTTTTAACTTCTAGCCCTTGGTTTTTTAACGATGCGACTATGCCATCTATTCGTTTTTGAACAAGTTTTTCATTATCGTTCTTATAGTTAACTGCAAGCATTATATCTAATGGGCTTACCGTAACCGAGTCTTGAATGTTCTTAAACAATTGCTCCTCAAAACGACTATTGTATAGCGTGCTGTCGTGCGATGCGAATAAAGTAATATGAACAATGCTTAAGAAAAGCAGTAAAGAAGAAAAACGAACCATTGAATTTTTTCAGCAAATATATTATTTTATTGAAATTGTTTTACTTGCAGAGTTTAATAAAGAAAAAGGGTTGTCTCTTTTAACTCATCCTTTCTAATCATTTCCTACGGGTAAGTCTTTTGGTAGTGCAGTAAAATCCTCAAAATGATTTTCGCAGCCGTTTTCTATTAAAGTTTCCTTGTTTTTCTCCCCTATTCCAATAAATTCCAGTCCTAAATTCTCAGCAGCTTCTAAATCCCACAAACCATCTCCAACAGAAATTATTCGATCGAAACTATCAACATTATAGAACTTCTTTGCAGCAGCAATCGCTCCTTTTACAATGCTTTCTCTTTTTTCTAACCGATCCGATGCTACCAAAAGTTGATTGTTAAAATCTACTCCAATTGCTTTTAATTTTTGGACAGCAGGCCTTCTTAAAGAGCCTGTCGCAAAGCAAATAGCAACAGATTTATTTTTTTGCAATTTCTTAATAAACGCCGCAGCTCCAGGAACTTCTTCTATCGTTTTTCCCTCCATTTTATTGGAGAGCAACTTTTCAAACTGAGCTTTTAATTCCTCGGTAAAGGTTTGCCACAATTCCTTTTCATAAATAGTTTTAGCTATGTACGAGTCGGTGTGGTGAAGGTAATCCCCAAAATTGGTGTCCATTTTTTCTACACCCAATTCATTTAAGCTCTGTATAAAACATTCAATATGAATGGCTGCTGATTGGGTTAACGTGTCGTCAATGTCGAATACAAATAGTGTTTTTTTCATAAGAAAGTTGTTCTTAGTTGTTGCTAATCTTGTTGTTCACCAGTTTTATTTCAATCACCTTAGTAGCTTCAGGTATCGCCTCAATTGTAACGGCTTTCCCTTTGGCATCCAAATCAAGTAGAAAAGCAATAGATTCTGATTTGGCATAGATCTTTTTGCCATTTTTAGTAGTTCGCAACTCTAAGTTCGCGTATTTTTTTAAAACTTCACCAAAGGTTGCTCCGACCTTAATTCCCTTGTCTGTTATTATTTTGGGCGATTGAAACGTAATTGAACCTACCAAACGCTTGTCCTCTCTGTTGTGAGTTGCATAACCTACTTCTTGGCCGTCTATCTCTATCACCAGAACTTCTTTTACAACTTGATCAACTTTAATTTTCCCTGTCTGAAGCAGATTTGAGTGAAGCTCTATCGGATCTAAAGGTCGAATTCCCATAAAGGAATTATCTTGAATTAAATATCTTTCATCCAAAACATCTCCCTTCTCCACTTCTTGTACTTCTTCAATTTGCTGGGTTGTAGTTTCTTTTTTTTGCTCAGTATTTTTGCAGCCCAAAAAACCAATTGAAACTGTTGCGACAACTAAAATTGCTCTGAAATTCATAAGAATGCTAATTAAATGATACATTTATTCCTGCTACAAGTTTACAGCAAAAACCTAGAACAAGCCGCGAAACAAGTAAATTCGCTTTGTTATGAATAAGAACCTATTAAACGAACCTTACCCCTTTTCTAGCTCGCTCCAAAAAAACATTCAATCGTCACTTGTTTTTGGTGCCTTTGTTTTCTGTTTCTTATACTTTTTGCAGCCTTTTGGCATTAACAATTGGCAATCTGACACAAAAACACTGCAATTATTTGGCTATGGGCTAGTGACAACCTTTTGTTTGTTTGCAAACTACCTTATTTTTAGCATGCTTTTTCCGGTTTGGTATTCCGAAAAAACTTGGACAGTTGGGAAGAACATTATCTTCACCACTCTCGTATTTTTTAGCATCGGACTTGGGAACTTATTGTATTCCGTTTCTCAAGGCTTCCTTACCTTTTCGCTCGAAAGTTTTTGGTTTTATCAAGGTTTAACGCTAGCTGTCGGCATTTTTCCGGTTGTAATTAGCACCCTGCTTGTTTATAATTTGCGCCTAAAAGCCATGGTAAATGAAGCCACGCAGCTCAACCATGCAGTGCATAACGACAAGCAATTTGGGGCCGAAACAATCCATATTCCGTCTCAAAACAAATCAGAAGAATTGAACGTAAACTCTCAAGAGTTACTCGCTATAAAAGCTGTAGAAAATTACATTGAAGTGTATGCTAACCAGGAAGGAAAGCTAAATAAAACAGTTTTGAGAAATACCTTAAAAAATGCTGAAGAAAGTCTAACAGGTGTGAAACACATTAACAAATGCCATAGAAGCTATTTGGTAAACTTGGAAAAGGTAAAGCGCTTTACTGGAAACGCTCAAGGGTTAACCTTGAACTTTGGAGAATCTATCGAACTTTCTGTTCCCGTTTCCAGAGCTTACGTAAAAACCATAAAAGAAAGCTTAGGTAAAAATTAAAGCGCTTTCACAATTACTTTCCTTGTCAAAACATCCCTTTCTTAGCTTGTCATTCGTCACAAAACCTTGTGACTACTTGCATTTTGCTTGACATTCATCACAGAAACATGACAACCAACACAGTTTTTTGCAGCGTCGAAAAAGAGTTCATTCCTTTGGTTCATCAAAAAAATCAACGTCATGAAAAATTTAATTGTTCCCCTTTTATGTTGCTCAAGTTTTCTTGGTTTTTCTCAAGAAGTAAAGAAAGATCGTTACCAATTTGCACACACTTATATTGGTTTAGAAACGGAAGTTTTACCGCAAAATGGACGCTTTAGTTCGCTGAACGCGAATGGCACTTTCAACAGTAAAAAGCTACCGACTTTTGGATCTGCTCGTTTTGTAATCGGCGGTACACACTTTTGGGATCACGCTGATTTTTACGTTTCAATACCCATTGTAAATTTGGCGCTAAGCGGCTCTAAAGATGCCTTTATAAGCAATGGAGTACTAACCGGCTTTAGGTATTTCCCACTAAAAATAAAACCCAACTCTGTGCGCCCTTTTGTTGGTGTGGGGTTTGGTGGGGCAGATTTTCGTTCAAAAGGTGCTGCAGGCGAAGGCCCAACCGCTACCAACAGACAATGGTATTACGAAAGTGGAATTTCTTACCGTTATAAAGGCAACAAGTTATTCGATTTAGGAATTCGGTATTTCGATGAAAAGAGTTATAACTACGCCAACTCAAGAAACACGTTTAGCAAAGTTGACTTGAATCAGTTTTCGGTAATGCTCAGCTATAAAAGATTGTATGACTTTACGCAAGGTTATGCAAAAAAAGAAATGAAAGAATACGTTCAAAAGGCCTTTGACGCACTAGAAAAGGAAAAAGGATTAAACGCTTTTTCATTTGGTATTGGTTATTCTTCAACTATCCCTTTAGAAAAAACAGAGTATGCCCAAAAAATTCCATTTCTAAACCAAGAAACAACCCAAAATGGCAACTTTGAATTCGGATTGGGTTACTACTTTCATAAATTAGATGCTGCGGCAAGAATTAGCTACCGACCATTAAAACAAAAGGAAACAGGTTACAACTATACGTATGCAACCACCAACCAATCGGTAGCTTTAGAAGCCTTTAAATTTATAGGCGATTACCATGGTTTTGTGCCATTTGTTGGGCCTTACGTTGCCAGCAACAATTCCCGAATTTTAGAAACCGACAAAGGTGAAACAATTACTGACTACAGAGCTAGTAAACTAGGTTACGGAGTTGTTTTCGGTTGGGACATTCGTCTGTCTCAAGTTGATTACTTGATTTTAAGAACCAACCTACGCTACACCCCTAACTTAAAGTATACTAAAGATGGGTTAGATTACACTAATAATCAGATAGAATTTAATTTTATACAAATCGTTTACTACCCAAAACGACATAAAATTGTAAAACCTCTTTAATCCAATACCATGAAAAACTAAACTTAAACCTATGAAAGAAATTATTCAATACACCCTTTATTTTCACGCCTTTGCAGGTGGAATAGCACTATTAAGTGGCTTGCTAGCAATTGCAACAAAGAAAGGAGGAAAGCAACACATACTAAGTGGAGAAATCTATTTTTACAGCATGTTAACCGTGGCGGTGACGGGACTAATTGTTGCGACATATCGTGGCACCATCTTTCTTCAAACCATTGCTTTCTTTGCTTTCTATTTGGCATTTACCGGTAAAAGAGTACTTCGCAACAAGAAAGAGGTACATGTAAGTAAATTAGATTGGGTCGCCAACATACTTTCCATGACGGTTGGGGCTTACATGCTTTACTTGGGAATCTTAAACCTTTTCCGCTCCGGTTTTGTGGGCGCTATCCCAATGCTTCTCGTTTTTGGCGGTATTTTATTTTGGATTGCTGTAGAAGATGCTATCAAGATGAAGAAAAAGAAATGGATAAAAAACGATTGGTTATTCACACACATTGGTCGCATGGGTGGTTCTTTCATTGCTACCTCAACTGCTTTCTTACTCATTAACATTTCATTTGAGCCTCGTTGGGTTGTTTGGTTAGCGCCAACAGCAATTGGTTCTCCATTAATGGCAGCAGCAATTGGAAAGTGGAAAGTTAGATTAGGGGATCGGAAGAAGAAGGGCGCCAAGGCAAACTAAACGATTTGAACAAAACAATCGTTTTTGGTGCACTGCTTTCTTATTTTTACAAAAAAGAAAAACATGTCAAGCGAAAAATTTGATTCTAACAGAGCTCCAGAACCAGTTGGGGCATATCCACACTCAAGAAAGGTAGGCAACTTATTATTCTGCTCAGGTGTCGGCCCGAGAGAGCGAGGAACTAAAAAGATTCCTGGTGTTGAATTAGATGACAACGGAAACATTATTTCTTACGACATAGAAACGCAGTGCAGATCAGTTTTTGACAACGTTAGAGCTGTTGTAGAAGATTCTGGCGCTAAATGGGAAAACGTGGTTGATGTTACTGTATTTTTAACCAACATGAAAGATGACTTTAAAACGTACAACAAGCTTTACGCTGAATATTTTAAAGACAATCAGCCTTGTAGAACTACGTTAGAAATTAAGAGTTTGCCAACCCCTATTGCCATTGAGTTAAAGGTTATCGCTACCATTTAGATATACCAGTTCAACGACGGTTTTGTTACGGCGTATTTGAGTTTACTGAAGTTACCAATGCTGTAGTCTTTTGCATTTTAGAATCTGCCCAATTCCACGATGGCCATTCAGTTTCTTCCAAACGTTCGAGGTAATTGCTCGCTCTAAATTCAAGTTGACTTTTAAATGCATTTATGTTGGTATACCTCAGCCATACCTCTTTGTTCGGTCTTTTTAGGTGTGCCTCCATTTGCCCTTCAATAATGTTGATGTTTTTAAGGAGCATTGGCGCAACACTTTCGTCTAAACTCAAATAGTAGTCCACATCAATCTCTACGGGGTTGTCGTGAGTTAAGTTGTGATGAGCCATTACACGATCCCAGTTCACCACGGTCATGGTAATTAAAGTGAAAAAAATAAACCACCCGTTTAGTCTCAATAAAAAAGCCGTTGTTTTTAATTTATTCACCTTGTAAATTAAGCTTAACAAGCCAAAAACAGTGAGTAACAGAAACACAATTACTCCTATTCGTTTACCAGCTAATCCATGATAATCGATGTAGTGATAGTTTCGAATAAACACAGAAATTGTTAAAATAACATTTTGAGTAATCCAAATGTTGCCCAACAGTTTAAGCCATTTGTTGGCAGAAAAGAAGTTCAAACTCCCCCGAAAGAAATACAAGAATATTCCCATGGATAGAATGATGCTAAAGATCAGCAAATAAGTGCCTTCATGAACAAAGGATTTCAAGTTAAATTCCTGCGGAACTTCAAACCCAAACCAAATCCAGTTGATGTCGATAACATTAACAAGTAACAATAACAAGTTTAGCGCTGCAAAAACAAGTAACCCGGATCGGTACTCGTTTTTGAAATCAGTGTAGTGAACCATACCTGATTTTAGATTTTTCGCATAATTACTGTTTCGCTTTCGTAGCAAATTATCTTCGGCAGAAATAAACCCTAGCTGATTGTATGACTTAAAAATGGCTACCGAAATAAAAGTAAATCCAAAGAAAAGAAACACCAATCTTACGAAGCTAATATCCTTAAATAGTTCTGTGATTGAATCTGTTATTGAAAGTGTTAATTCATCGAACTTTGGATTGGCGTTTTTGTAAATAATAAAAAACAAGACAAACACAATGAAGGGAATAAAAGCCAATTTCAAAAAAGAGAATAGGTTAGTGAGTTTCTTGTTGCCTCGCTGTCTCTCCTTTGCAGCTTTTGCCCAAGTAACAGGCGCTTGAACGTACACAAAAACGAAACCCATCACGGCCTCAAAAGAGGTACTAATGTCTTTATTTTTTAATGTGCCTAGCGCCATAAACACACTGATAAAATGCATGAAAATGCTAAAGTTACTGTGGTGCCAACAAAGCATTATTCCTGTAAGTATTACTCCAAAAAAGGAATAGTAAAACTCCTTTTTTATCCCTTTTTCCGGGTGAACATACACCGCTAAACCAATCAGAAAAACTGAAAAAATGGGAAGGTTAATACCAAGTTTTTGTTCCCAAAATAAGAGGTTAAACAGTAAGAGTCCTAAAATAGCAAGTAACGCCGGAATTGGTTGGTTTTTCATTTTGGGTTAGTTTCCCTACCCAACGAAGATTTTAAAATAATTATTGTTTAAACAGATTAAAAGAGACCTTTTAATCAATTAAAAACGTTTTTACTGACTTATAATAAAGTCATCTTTACTAATGTACTCAATATTGCCTAGAATAATTTGCTATCTAAACCTATATTTCAAATAAATATCATTGTAGTTTCACCTACTCGAATGCATATAAATATAACACAAAGCAAATATAGCCTGTGTTATTCTCCCCTCCTTTTCCTAAATTCGCAATCCTTATTTTAATCAACTGATTAAACCCTTTAAGCGATGAGTAAATACAAAGAATACAAACAATTAGACCTTCCTGCCGTAGCAGATGAGGTATTGAAATTTTGGGAAGAAAACGACATTTTTGCCCAAAGTATTGAAAGTCGCGAAGGAAATGAGCCGTTTGTGTTTTACGAAGGCCCGCCCTCAGCAAATGGTTTACCAGGAATTCATCATGTTATGGCGCGGGCCATAAAGGATATTTTTTGTCGCTATAAAACCCAAAAAGGCTTTCAAGTAAAGCGAAAAGCTGGTTGGGATACGCATGGTTTACCGGTGGAGTTAGGAGTAGAAAAAGAACTAGGAATTACCAAAGAAGACATCGGTAAAACCATTTCGGTAGAAGAATACAACAAGGCTTGTAGAGAAGCTGTTATGCGCTACACTGATGTTTGGAATGACCTTACCAAAAAAATGGGCTACTGGGTAGATATGGAAAACCCATACGTTACCTATGAAAATAAATACATTGAGTCGGTTTGGTACCTGTTAAAAATGCTCTACAGCAAAGGGTTAATTTATAAAGGTTACACCATTCAACCGTATTCACCGGCTGCCGGTACAGGACTGAGTTCACACGAATTGAACCAACCCGGAGCGTACAAAGATGTAAAGGATACCTCAGCAACGGCTCAGTTTAAAGTGGTTGAGAATGAGGCTTCCAAATTCTTATTTGATGATGTACACGGTGAACTGTTCTTTTTAGCATGGACTACCACTCCGTGGACCTTGCCATCGAATACCGCGTTGGGTGTTGGCAAAGACATTGATTATGTAAAAGTTAAATCTTTCAACAAGTACACGCATGAACCCATTACCGCTATTTTAGCGAAAGATTTAGTGGGCAAGTGGTTTGCTGCAAAAGCTTCAGAATTGCAACTTTCAGATTACAAAAACGATGGAAAAAATATTCCGTTTGAAATAGTAGCTGAATTCAAAGGTTCGCAATTAGAAGGCTTGCGTTACGAGCAATTATTGCCCTACACTCAACCTGAAGAAGGCGATGCTTTCAGAGTGATTTTGGGCGACTTCGTAACCACTTCTGACGGTACAGGAATTGTTCACCTTGCACCAAGCTACGGTGCCGACGATTATAGAGTTGCCAAAGAAAATGGAATTGGAGCGTTGCACTTGGTTGACAATCAGGGAAAATTTAAGACTGAGGTAACTGATTTTGCAGGGGAATATGTAAAAGAACAGTATGTAAAAGACGAAGATAAATCAGATGACTACAAGTCGATTGATGTTAGAATTTCAATAAAATTAAAAGAGGAGAACAGGGCTTTTGATGTTCAGAAATACGAGCACAGTTATCCGCACTGTTGGAGAACCGATAAGCCAATTTTATACTTCCCGCTAGACTCTTGGTTCATAAAAACAACGGCAGTTAAAGAACAACTAATTGCCAATAACCACAAAATAAACTGGAAACCAGAAAGCACCGGAAAAGGTCGTTTTGGGAATTGGTTAGAAAACCTACAAGACTGGAATTTGAGTCGTTCTAGGTACTGGGGAATTCCCATTCCAATTTGGACAACTGACGACAAGGAAGAGCAAATTTGCATCGGTTCTGCAGAAGAATTGAAAGCAGAGTGTGAAAAGGCTGTTGCCGCTGGTTTAATGGACAAAAACCCTTTGGGAGATTTTGAGCCACAAAACATGTCAAAAGAAAACTATGAAACCTTTGATTTTCACAGACCTTTCGTTGATGATATTATCTTAGTTTCTCCTTCGGGCAAACCAATGAAGCGCGAAACGGATTTAATTGACGTTTGGTTCGACTCTGGCTCTATGCCTTACGCTCAGTGGCATTACCCTTTCGAAAACAAAGAGTTAATAGACGAAAACAAGTTTTACCCTGCCGATTTTATTGCTGAAGGTGTAGACCAAACTAGAGGTTGGTTTTTTACTCTTCACGCCATTGCTACCTTGTGTTTTGATACCATTGCGTATAAAAATGTAGTTTCAAACGGATTGGTTCTCGATAAAAACGGGCAGAAAATGAGCAAGCGTCTTGGAAATGCTGCAGACCCATTTGAAACCTTGAAAAAATACGGTCCCGATGCTACTCGTTGGTACATGATTACAAATGCACAGCCTTGGGATAACCTAAAGTTTGATTTAGAAGGAATTACCGAAGTTCAGCGGAAGTTTTTCGGAACACTTTATAACACGTACAACTTCTTTGCACTGTACGCCAACATTGACGGTTTTAAGTTTGAAGAGGCGCACGTTCCATATGCCGAAAAACCTGAAATTGACCGTTGGGTGCTTTCAAAATTAAACTCGTTGGTAAAAGAAGTTGATGCTGCTTTTGCAGATTATGAGCCTACCAAAGCAGGCCGTTTAATTCAAGAGTTTACCACCGATCATTTGAGTAATTGGTACGTTCGCTTGTGCAGAAGAAGGTTCTGGAAAGGCGATTATACCACCGATAAAATTTCGGCCTACCAAACACTTTACACTTGCTTAATTACAGTGGCAAAGCTTTCTGCACCAATTGCTCCTTTCTTTATGGATCAGTTGTTTAAAGATTTAAACTCGGTTAGTGGAAAAGAAGAAGTAACATCAATTCACTTGTCAAACTTTGGAAAGTTGAAAGAAAGTTACATTGACGAAGACTTAGAACAACGCATGGAAATTGCTCAAAAACTATCTTCTATGGTGTTGGCTTTAAGAAAGAAAGAAAGCTTAAAAGTTCGTCAGCCATTGCAAAAAATGATGGTGCCCATTTTAGACCCTACCTTTAAAAGACAATTGCAAGATGTGGAAGAATTAATTCTTTCAGAAGTAAATGTGAAGGAACTAGAATACCTGGAAGAAACTGCAGGTGTTTTGGTGAAGAAGGTAAAAGCTGACTTCAAAAAGCTAGGACCAAAATTTGGAAAAGACATGAAGTTAGTTGCTGCGGCAATCAACCAACTTTCTCAAGAGCAAATAATTGAACTAGAATCGAACGGCTCTATCAACCTTGTTCTACCTGAGAAAAACATAGCGCTAGACGTTTCTGATGTTGAAATTTCTTCAGAAGATATTCCTAGTTGGTTGGTAGCCACCGAAGGAAAATATACCGTTGCACTAGATGTAACACTGAGCGAAGAATTGAAGGAGGAAGGAGTTGCAAGAGAAGTAGTTAACAGAATTCAAAACTTTAGAAAAGAAGCTGGTTTTGAGGTTACCGACAAGATTAACATTTCTTTGGAAATCATTCCTCAAATTAGTAGTGCCATTGAAAACAATAAAAATTATATTTGTTCCGAAACATTAGCGAACGATTTATCGTTTGTAGAAGAAATTACAGGTAGAAAGTACTTGTTAGAAATTGACAACGAAACCAAAACATACGTTGCCCTAACAAAAGTGTAACACTTTAATGGGAAAACAACAATAAAAGAAAAATACAATGGAGAAAGAAAAATACAGTAACGCAGAATTACAAGAGTTTAAAGAATTAATTGAAGGGAAATTAGTAGAAGCGAGAGTTGACTTAGAAGGATTAAGAAATTCCCTTTCTTACAAAGACGACCACGGAACAGAAGACACATCTCCTTCTTTTAAAATGATGGAAGATGGCTCAGAAACACTCTCAAGAGAAGAAATGAGCAACTTAGCAATTCGCCAAGAAAAGTTCATTACGCACCTTGAAAATGCGCTCACAAGAATTGGAAACAAAACTTACGGTGTTTGCAGAGTAACGGGTAAATTAATTCCAAAAGAACGGTTGAAAGCTGTACCACACGCAACACTTTCTATTGAAGCGAAAAACGCTCAAGGATAAGAAAACATGAAGAATAAGTTTTCTTCTTACGGACTGCCGCTACTCGTAATAGTGGCAGTTTTAGTTATAGACCAAGCCAGCAAATTTTGGGTAAAACTAAACATGGAAATTTCTGAAGAAATACCTGTTTTAGGAGATTGGTTCATCATTCACTTCACCGAAAATAATGGTATGGCCTTCGGGATGGAGTTTGCCGGAGAGTGGGGAAAACTGTTTTTAAGTGTATTTAGAATTATTGCCGTTACCGGAATTGGTTGGTATTTATTTAACCTCCCCAAAAGAGGTGTTTCTGCAGGCCTCATGGTCAGTGGAGCACTCATTTTCGCGGGAGCTTTGGGCAATATCATTGACAGTATTTTTTACGGTGTAATTTTTAACGATAGCTACTATCAAGTTGCAACGTTATTTCCTGCTGAAGGAGGCTACGCGTCTCCACTTTACGGCAGAGTAGTTGACATGTTATACTTCCCTTTAATGGAAGGGTTTTTTCCCGATTGGTTTCCCTTTTGGTCAGGTGAACATTTCATCTTTTTCCGACCAGTTTTTAACATAGCAGATACGGCCATTACCTGCGGAGTTGTTTCTGTTTTGCTGTTTCACAGAGATTATTTTAAAGAAGAGGAAAGCGAAGAAGTGGCTGAAGAAGAAAGTGAAGATAAAACAGAGGAAGTTAAGTCAGAGACTCCTGAACTGTAAGTCTAGAAATTTACACATTCTAATTGCAGTGGAGCTTATACCTGCAAAGCAAACCTCCTGTATTCATTAAAAATCAAGGGGAATGTTTAAGATGGTAGTTCAATTAAATCAATAAATGTTTCGTTGTACCTTTGGTAAATATATTTATGTAGCAATCGTATTTGGACTTACTATTATTGTTTTTGATATTCTCACAACGCCTTACGTTGCGGCTCTTATATTGCTGTGGTTTTTTTCGTTATACGCAGTTATTTCTCCAATAGTTAAGTGGAGTCGGTTTAAAAGTTTTCTTAACGATAAGCATGAATTATATATTCCGTCGCCTAATAATAAACCATTCAAAAGAAACTTTTTTAACTTAAAAATTCACTCTGACACCAAAACCGTTGATGTTTTCGAGGAAAACAAATTGAAAACAACGTTTTACACTTCTCAAGGTAAAATACAAACTAAGAAAATCAGTAACAATGTTTTTCAATATTCACAAACAAAAGCCTTGTTATCAAGGATTTCAGAAAGAGGTTCATATTCATTATTAGATTATCGGGACAACGGGTCGGGAAGTGTTATGAGAATGTACAGCGGTCGTTTTTATGTTTTAACAGAGTCGAATAAAATAAAGTACTTATTTACTGCATATTGCAGGTTTGACGAGCATAGAGCAAGGGATGTTGAAAGAACTATGCATAGTAGGGAAGACTTT
Organism: uncultured Flavobacteriales bacterium; assembly: GCA_905479325.1. Taxonomy (GTDB): domain Bacteria; phylum Bacteroidota; class Bacteroidia; order Flavobacteriales_E; family Vicingaceae; genus NORP294. The sequence continues at coordinate 77,879 of CAJQLW010000019.1, read as the reverse complement.
TCCCAACTTCTTGAAAGCTTTTCCAAACAACTTTCTGACTTAACAGGCCTTCCTATGGTCGTATACAAAGAAAAATAAACAGTTCCTAAGCCTGTGTTTACTATAAATTCATTGCACAACACGAAACAAAAAGCCCCGTAAGATTTAAATCTTACGGGGCTTTTTTATGCACTATTTATTGTACCAATTAGAACTTAAATCTAGTTCCAAAGCTAATTCCAACATACTGCAATTTTTCTGTAAACCTTGCTTCTTGCTTGGTAATTGAATTAATGCTTCTGCTGAAGCTTGGAGTTAGCAAGAAAGATGTTTTTTCGGTATAAAAATAGGTGATCCCCGCGGCTAAATGAACGTTCACAACTCCCCTCGTTTTAAATGGGTTTTCCGCTTCGTTTTCCAAGTCGGCTAACTCATTTCTCGATTGTCGGCTCGATAAATTGTGGTTCTGATATACGTAATTTCTTACCGTCCCTTTCTTCATTCTAGTTAACGGTTCGGGCTCAGCTTCTCCAAACACATCCACTCTTTTTAAAATGTACCCTTTGTAGGAACTCATTATTTGCAGTCCTAAACCACCTTTAACGTGCCAGCCCAAACGTGCATTTCGATTTTGAAACCCGAGCAGTAAAGGAACCTCTACAAAATTATACTGGTTGCTAAAGCGTCTCTGACCTTCGTAAAACATCTCCTCATAAATCTGGGTGTAGTTAATTCCTGTTTCTATGAACCTATTTTTGGTTAATTCATATTGTAGCAATCCGCTAACTGAATAAGCAAGTCTTACACTTTCTGCTTTCTCCCGATCTCTTAAGTAAGAGGAAGATAGGTTATACTTTGCCCTCATGGTTTTGTGAATGGTTTGAGGAGTTAAAGCGATGACAAAAGAACTTCTTTGCCAAAATGTTTTGCGTTCAACTGCAGGCAATACATAGTCGTAATCGATTGCTACTTTTTTAGGATTAGCCTCAACTAGTTTTGTGTTGATGAACCGCTTTTCCATTTCATCCATGTAATAATATCTGGTAAAAGCTTTGGGTTTTGCACTTTCCCACCCTTCCAACGTTTCTATATAAACAGACAGTTTTGAATTTGGTAGTTCTGGTCTTACAAATCCTGCTTTGGCTAAAGATGCAAGTTCGTCTGCCGAAGGATAATAATCACTAAAATTATCAAACTCATCATTTTGAACTTTATTCTTTCTTGCTTTAGCTTTTTCTGCTGTAACAGGGTTGTTTTGTTTGTTTACATTAATGTATTGTGAACCTTCTAATTTATCTTGTGGCTCTTGAATGGTAATCGTTTTGTTAATTTCTTGTTGAGTCATATCGCTTTGACGGTATGCATAATGGTTTGTCTCCTCCTCACCAAAAAGCAAAATAGAACTGCCGCCTGCCAGTAGCAACATCAGTAACGTTCCAAAAATCCTCCAGTTGTTCGAAATTCGGTTGGCCACCACATGACCAAATGTTCGCTTAGCCTGAATGTTTTCCCATACGGCCGGAGGAGGAGTCGCCATTTGGTCACTCAGTCTATCTCTGAAGATTTGATCAAAATCGTTGTTTTGATTAGACATGACTAGTTATTTTTAATTTTTCTAATTCGTTTTGCATCCATTTTCTTGACTTGGCTAGTTGAGAACGTGAAGTACTTTCAGTAATCTCCAACATTTCTCCTATTTCTTTGTGACTGAACCCTTCAATCACATATAAATTGAAGACCATTCTATATCCTTCAGGTAATTTTTGAATCAAAGCCAGAAGTTCTTTCTCGCCCATATTGCTCACTGCTTTTGACTGCACTACTTTATCTTGGTAGTCCTCTATGCCCAATTTCTCTTGCTTGAAGCTTGATTTACGGCAATGATTCAATGCTGTATTTACAATGATTCTTCTAATCCACCCTTCAAAAGAGCCGTTAAACTTGAAAGACCCTATGTTGTCGAAAACCTTAATGAAGCCGTCTTGAAGCATGTCTTGCGCTTCAGAGGCGTGCCTTGCATACCGCAAACACACGTAGTACATTTTTGGAGAGTAAGCATCATACAAGTACTTCTGAGCAGCTTTCTCCTCATTAATACATCTTTGTATGATTCTTTCTTCGGTCATATGTTGTGATAAATTTTACATACCTACTCTGTAGGTATATGACCCAGCGTTTTATGAAAACGCTGCTTCACTCATCACAATATACAATATTATTCTGAATAAGAAAGAGTTGTAACCTAAATAATTTTCTTCTGAAGTAAATATTCGGCTATTTGAATGGCATTTGTGGCTGCGCCTTTGCGCAAATTATCAGAGACAATCCAAAGATTTAAACTGTTTTCCGCGCTTTCGTCTCTTCGAATTCGACCAACAAAAACCTCGTCTTTCTCTTTTTTATAAAACGGCATCGGATATTGGCTTTTAGCCGGGTTGTCATCCACCACAACTCCATCAGTTTGGTTTAAAATAGATTTAATGTCTTCTACTTCGAAGCTATTTTTAAACGTTACGTTCACCGATTCTGAATGGCCACCAACTACAGGTATTCGAACTGCAGTTGCAGTAACTTTTAATCCAGGCTCCCCTAAAATTTTTCGGCTTTCATGCACCAACTTCATCTCTTCTTTGGTGTAATCATTTTCTAAAAAAACATCGCATTGTGGAATGGCGTTTTGGTGAATCTGATAAGCATATGCCATTTCACCTTCTATGCCTTTTTGTTCATTTTCCAATTGTCTTACCGCTTTAACTCCTGTTCCCGTAATGGATTGGTAGGTAGAAATAACCATTCGCTCAATGCCATACTTTCTGTGCAATGGCGCCATGGCCATTACCAGTTGAATGGTAGAACAATTGGGGTTTGCTATAATTTTATCTGCTGAAGTTAATTCTTGCCCATTTACCTCAGGAACGATTAACTTTTTTGTTGCATCCATTCTCCATGCAGAAGAGTTGTCGATTACAACAGTGCCGTTTGCTGCAAATTGTTCTGCGAAAGCCAAAGAGGTTTCTCCACCGGCCGAAAAAAGTGCAATTGCAGGCTTTTCGTTAATAGCATGTTGCATACTCACCACTTTTACGTTGGCGTTTTTAAACGCAATTTCTTTCCCTACTGACTTTTCAGAGGCGACAGGCAACAACTGACTTACCGGAAAACCTCGCTCTTCTAACAAACGCAACATCACTGTTCCTACTAAACCAGTGGCTCCAACTACTGCAACTTTCATCTCTTTATTCTTAACGATTTATTTACTTCAACAGCAACCAAAATTACTAACTTTACGAAGCTTATCTTTTGTACTTTATGAAGAAACTTTGGTTGCTATTTGTTGTCTCTCTTTTATTTGTTTTTACACCTCAAATCGAGGCACAAACGGGGTTCTCAGATAATTTTACCGATAGTAATTTCACCGCGAACCCTGTTTGGAGTGGCGAGGTTAGCAAGTTTGAGATTAACACTGCAAAAGAGCTCCAGCTCAACAATACAACCGCTGCAAGCAATAACGAAACCTATTTAACCACCACCTCAACAGTTATTAATAGTGCCTCTTGGGAGTTTTACATTCGCTTAGATTTTGACCCGTCCAGCTCTAATTTAGCTAAAGTTTATTTGGTGTCAGACAATCAAGACTTAACAGCGCCACTAAACGGTTACTATGTTCAAATTGGAGGGCAATCTGGATCAGTAGACAATGTTCGACTGTATCGACAAGATAGTACTGCCGACACCTTGCTGATTAACGGCCCAAATAGCACTGTTGCGAGCTCTCCTGCGGTTAAAATAAGAGTTACAAAAGATGCTGCGAACCTTTGGAGTTTGTTTTTAGACCAAAGTGGCCTTGGAAATACCTACCAACTGCAAGGAATTGCAACTGAAAATAAATACGGTACAAGTTCCTATTTTGGAGTTTTATGTGATTACACCTCAACCAGATCCGATAAGTTTTATTTTGATGATTTTGTCGTGAGCGGAGTTTCTTTTCAAGACACGATCAAACCTTTCTTATCGCAGGTTTCTGTGGTGAACAACAGAAAAATTGAACTTCGTTTTAATGAGAAGTTGGACAGCTTAAGCGCATTGAATTTGTCTAATTACACCGTAAACAATGGCATTGGAAATCCCTCTGCTGCCCATTTTACTTCTGTTGATAGCACCGTAATAGAACTTGAGTTTGCAACCGCTTTTACCAATGGAAATCAATATGAAGTTTCCGTTCAGAACATAGAAGACAAGGCTGGTAATACAATGCTTTTAGCAACTCAAAACTTTACCTACTTTGTGCCTGTTCCGGCAAATTTTAGAGATATTGTTATTAATGAATTGTATCCTGATTTTACTCCAACAAACGGACTACCAGAAGCTGAGTTTGTGGAGCTTTTCAATGCCTCTAACAAGGTATTTGACCTCAATGGGTGGGTTATTTCTGACGGTACATCAAATGGTGTTTTAGGTTCGCACATTTTTAGGCCGGGGGACGCAATTATTCTGTGTAACCAAGCTGCAGTTGTCAACTTCCAACCTTTTGGTACAACTCAGGGATTAAACAGTTTCCCCACCTTAAATAACACGGGAGACGCGATTACTTTAACAGACAACAACGGGAATACCGTTGATTTTGTAAACTATACAGACGAATGGTATCAAGACCTAGGGAAAAAAGATGGAGGGTTTACCTTAGAGCAAATTAACCCTTTTACAAACTGCAGCGGCAAAAATAATTTTATTGCTTCTGTGGCAGCAACTGGAGGTACACCAGGTGTTCAAAACTCCGTTTTTGATACATTGCCCGATAGGACAGCACCTGAACTATTAAGTGCAACAGTCGTTTCTAGTAATTCGCTGTTGCTAACGTTTAACGAGCTTTTAGATAGCAACTCTGTAAAAACAGCAAACTACTCTTTTAACAATTCAAATTCTGTTTCTCAGGTTCTGAACCAAGCACCTAATTATCTATCTGTTTTATTAATTCTGAATGCTCCAATTGACTCGGGCATTATAATTACGGTAAGTGTTTCAAATGTGGCCGACTGTGCTGGGAATACAATTGCCTCAGCTAATACGGCAGAATTTATTATTCCTGCATTAGCAGAATACAGAGATATTGTAATCAATGAACTTTATGTTGACACGTTGCCCTCTTTCGGTTTGCCGAGAGACGAGTTTATCGAAATTTTTAATGTTTCAAATAAGGTTTTTGAACTTAATAATTGGCAGCTATTAGACGGATCGAACACTGTGCTCTTTGAAAATAGAATTTTAAAACCTGGAGAGTATCTAATTCTATGTGACAAGTTAAACGAATCAGTTTTTAGTTCATTTGGCCCAACCTTAGGTTTAACTAATTTTCCATCTTTAAGTAACTCTGGAGAAGAGATCTTGTTACAAGATAACAACGGTAAAATTATTGACTATGTGAACTATGATGATAGTTGGTATAGAGATGTTGCTAAAAAAGATGGAGGGTTTACCATGGAGCAAATTAACCCTTTTACAGAATGCAGCGGCAAAAATAATTTCATTGCTTCTGAGTCAGCAATAGGAGGTACGCCAGGGGTTCAAAACTCCGTTTTTGACACATTGCCGGACCTTGTCCCACCAAGTTTATTAGAAGCGCTCGTTTTAAACGATAGCACCTTATCTATTCGTTTTAACGAAGCCATGGATAGCTCGTCTATAGCAAACGGAACGTACACTATTTCTCCAAGTATTCAGGTACTTTCTGCTAGACCTCTAGAACCTTCTTTCGAAGTTGCAACCATAAACTTAACATCAACACTAGATTCAGGTATAATTTACACCTTTTCCGTTTCGGGCGTTTCTGATTGTTCAGGCAACTTAATTACAAATCAAAATATAGAATCAATAGCTCTGCCCGCTACAGCAATTGCTAACGACATTGTCATTAACGAAATACTGTTCAACTCTCGTTCAGGGAGTGCTGATTTTGTTGAACTATTCAACCGCTCAGAACGTGTAATATCTTTAAAAAATTGGCAAATTGCGAACTATGACTATGGCGATGATACCATCGCTAATTTGAAAATAATCACTAGCGATCCTATTTTACTTTTTCCAAAAGAGTACATCGTTCTCACGGAAGACAAAGCTGATATAGTTCAACAATACCCGCTAAGTGTTGGCGATAACATTTTAGAAATAGCGGACCTACCTAGCTATAATGACAGCGAAGGAAGAGCTTATATTTTTAATGCTAACTTGGACCTAATTGATGAAATGAAATATGAAGACAGCTATCACTTTGCTTTGCTTAATGATGATGATGGTGTTTCTTTAGAACGAATCAACAGCGAAAAGTCAAGTTTAGATGAAACCAATTGGCACTCAGCCTCTGAAAAAGTAGGTTTTGCTACGCCTGGTTATAAAAATTCGCAAGACTTTACTAACCCTAGAGTAAGTGGAGTTGTTAGTTTAGATCCTGATATTATTTCTCCCGATGGCGACGGCTTTCAAGATATCCTTTCTATTAACTATCAATTCAACGCTCCGGGTTTTGTTGCCAACGTTTCTATTTTTGATAGAAATGGCAGGTTAATAAAGAAGTTGGTGAACAACGAACTGCTTGGCGGAGACGGAACTTTTTATTGGGATGGAATTACAGATGATAATACCAAAGCAAGGGTTGGAATATATGTCGTACTTTTTGAAGCTTTTAACCTCAATGGTGATAAAGAAGTTTACAAAGAAGTAATTACAGTTGGTTCGGAATTAAAATAAACGCATGAAAAATATACTTTTATTGATTTTATCAGCAGCAACATTAAGCTCTTGTAATTTTTACAAACCAGCAATGATAAACGCTCCAGTTCTAGAGGAAAAAGGAGAGGTCCAACTTGGAATTTCTATAGGAAACGGAACTGATTTTACTGCTTCGTATGCAATTACAGATCATATTGCCGTTAGCTCTCGATTTACTAGCAATGCCAACCTTTCCTATGAAGCAACACGGTTTGATAGCGTGATTACTTTCGATGCAACAAACCATAACTACGAGCTTGCGATTGGTTATTATAATGCGAACAACGACAATTACATTCTCAGTGTCTTCGGTGGTTACGCAATGGGCAAAACGGGATTTTTAGACACTGATCTTCTGTTTTTTGATGACGACTTCGCAATAGGAGCAGATTTTAATTCAATTTTTGTTCAAGGGTCGGGGTTCGTGAAATTAGACGAAAACAACTTTATCGGTCTGCTCGCTAAGTTTAACAGCCTTAATTACAGAAACTATAGATATTCTAGTTTTTTCTCTGATAGAGAAATAGCTTTTATCCCTGCTGATGAAAACTATTTTGTAGGACAGGTTAGTATTCAATATAGTCACAAAGGCCCTAAAGTAGGGGCTTTAGCTCAACTTCAATATGCATTTACCAATAGCAACTCCCAATACTTCACAGTACGTCAATTTGGTGTGCATGTGGGAGTTTATTTTCGATTGAATGAAATCTTTAGACAAAAAGACTAATTCTTCAACGCTCTTTTTATAGCCTTTTTAAATTCGGGTGTCCCTGGCTTACCAAAACTTAGATTAGCAACAATTCCATTTTCATCAATTATTACAAACCTTGGAATAGAAGAACCCCAAACTTTTCTCCCTTCAAACTCGAACTCGTCAAATGTAAACCATCGAATAGGTTTATTCATTCCTGGGTTGATCCAAAACCGTTGATAGTTTACCTTGTGTTCTTTAATATAATTAGACCACTTCTCTTTTGTGTTGTCAGTTGATATAGAAATGAACGTCATATTTTCACTTTCATATTCTTCTTTTGCTTTTTCAAATTCAGGGCTCAAGGCAATGCAGGGTTTGCACCACGTTGCCCAAATATCGATAACAATTGTCTTTCCCTTTAAATCGCTTAAAAACAAAGAGTCTCCGTCTTCAGTAAATAGTGTAAAATCAGGAACTGCCTTGCCAATGGCAACAGAATCTATTCTGCTTTGCATAAAATCAGCTTGCTCTTTTTGACTTTTAAAATCTTGTGCGTTCAATATGCAGGTTGTGAAAAACAACAAACTAAAAAACACTGATACTTGTTTCGTTTTCATGACTTAAAGATAAAAAAATAGCCCCAACACAGTAACTGTGTTGGGGCTATTCTAAAAGTCTATTTTAACCTTATCTCGCTAAAACTATTCGATGAGTTGTGTTTCCAATTCTTAAAAAGTAAACTCCATTTGAAAAGTCTGAAAGATCCATTATAGTAGCACTTTGAGAACTTTGAATATCATTCAGAATCTTACCGTCGATTGATATGATTTGAATGCGTTCTAAATTGTCATTTGCTCTTTCGATGGTAATCATACCTTTTGTTGGGTTAGGGTAAATTTTCAACTCGTTTTGATTAGCCCCAACGGTATTTATTCCAGTTGTATTTGGATTACCCGGTGAACCAAAAACTTGGAAACCATTAACCACTACTCCCGGAACAGCTAATGCCGATGCAACCCAATTAGAACCAAGGTTGTTATCAGAAGTTAACGCAGTTTGTAGCTCAATTGATGTTCCATTTCCCACTGGTCCAATCATTCCTGTATTTACAGGCCAAGGAGCACTATTTTCAAAATCTACAGAGTCAATCGTTCTTCCAAAATTATCAACTAATGTAATGTCTTCGCCACCGTTCGATAATCCTCCCGAAGTCCAAATTACATCTGCATTAATTCCATACGTATTTCTAAACGCTGAAGAATCAAAAGCAATTACATAATACTGACCTGCTATTATGGAATCATTTGCGGTAAATGTATGTGTTACCCCTTGAGAGAAGAAAAATCCATTTAAGTTCACAGTTGTTGAACCTGGGTTTGCTATTTCAATAAACTCTGATGTATCGGTTCCACTTTCTGGACCGTTATAGTTGATCTCTGTAATTACTAAGTTCGCTATAGCCCCAGGCTCTAGAACTTGAGCAGAATCTGTAATTAGACAACCATTAGCATCTGATACAACTACCGAATACGTTCCCGCCGTTAAGCCTGTAAGGTCTTCTACTGTAGCTGAATTACTCCACCTAAATGTATATCCTGAAGTCCCTCCCGTTACCGTTAAATCAATTGCTCCATCAGCAGCTCCTGCTGAAGAAGCATTAGTAACAATAAAGGAAAGTTGTAATGCCGCAGGCTCATTAATGGTGACAGAGTCAACCGCAATTGTTCCAATTGCATCAGAAACTGTTACGGCATATGTTCCTGCAGATAGTCCGCCAATTGAGTCTGTGGTTGCTGTGTTGCTCCACACATAAGTGTATGAACCAGCACCACCAGAAGCCGTAACCTTGGCTGTTCCATCTGCTGCTCCAAAGCAACTAACATTTGAAGAATCCATTGCAAGAACGACTGCAGCCGGATCAGACACTGTTGCAGAGTCAACCAAAGAACAACCATTTGCATCGGTCACTGTCAAAATATAAGTTCCTGCACTCAACCCTCCTATTGAATCGGTCATTGACATATTACTCCAAGCGAATGTGTACCCTGGTGTACCTCCTGCAACAGCTGCAGTAATGTAACCGTCGGCACCTCCAATTGTGGTCGCATCACTTACATTCAAGTTCACTGCTATTACAGTTGGCTCGGTAATTCCTACCGTTTGATTTGCTCGAAACCCTAAGCTATCTGTAACGACAACGGAGTATGTGCCAGCCGCTAACCCTGATATAGACGCAATGCTATCTCCGTTTGACCAAGCGAAACTGTAAGGTGGTACCCCTCCAGAAACGACAGCCGTCAACCCTCCATTCATTAATCCATTGCAAGAAACGTTAGAGTCGACTGTAATGCTAACCACAACACTCGAAGTGCCTGTCACGACGTTGAAAGAAGTACAATTTGAAGTATTGGGAAGTGAATTGCTAGTTACCCAATTTGAAGAATCTATTAACGAAGCAAACAAAGACAATTTACTTCCCGCAAATCCATAAGTTACACAATCGTAATATGCGTTATCAACTTCTGGAACAATGGCCATAGCAAAGCCATTTAGTGCAGTGGGAAGTGCAGAATTGTTAGAGCTAGTTGCTGTTGCTACCCAAGCCCCATCCATATTCAAGCCGGCAATTAGAGACGGCATAGCTACAGTTCCTTGAAAAGCAAAAACTTGATCTCCAGATCCTGAAAAGGCAGGCATTGCTCCAGTTGTAGAACCAATGCTCGGGGCAGTTGAATTTATTGTTATTATCGTTCCTTTGGCAATCGCTACACCCGAAGTCCAAACAATTACATTTTCGTTGGTTCGGAATGCACCCGTTGATAACCAGCCATGATCTGTAAAACTTATTACCGTCGCAGAATCAATATCCTCTAAAACAACAAAGGAAAACTCATCTGGATTATCCGAAGTGTAACTTGTAAATGCAAGATCTCCTGGCGCTAAACTAGTTTGAGCTATAATACCAGCAACTGAAAGAAACAATGCGACAAAGAGTACAATTATCTTTTTCATATATAAAATTTTTGCAAAGCTAAACTTTAAATTACACCAGTATGTATTATTAAAATGTTAAGGATTTATACATTATCTAAATTTTCGAGCACTTTCTTCGCTTGCTCTAACACTGCAACTTTTTGCACAGCATCTTGCTTTTTCCAATTGGCCACCATCATTCCCATTCGATGATTCTTTTCCCAAATGGATAAATGTCTGTCAATAAAATTCCAATACAAACTATTGAAAGGGCAGGCCTTTTCTCCTATTTTATCTTTTTTGGAATAAAAACAACTCCCACAGTAATCACTCATCTTATCGATGTAGTTGGCAGAAGAAACATATGGTTTGGTTGCAACAAGTCCGCCGTCTGCCCATTGGCTCATTCCTCTGGTGTTGGGAAGTTCCACCCACTGAATAGCATCGACATATATTCCCAAATACCAATCATCAACTTGTTGAGGTTCTATTCCAGCAAGCAAAGCAAAATTTCCGGTAACCATTAAGCGCTGAATGTGATGAGCATAAGAATAGTCTAACGATTGTTGAATAGCCTGACGCATGCAATTCATTTTCGTTTTTCCCGTCCAAAAAAAGCTTGGAAGCTGGTTGTGGTGATTTAGCTGATTTTCTTTTTCATAATGCGGCATTTTTGCCCAATAAATTCCACGCATGTATTCGCGCCACCCTATTATTTGTCGCACAAACCCTTCCACCTGTGAAATGTCAATCTTATCTTGATTCTTTTCCCAATGCCCAATAACTCGGTTTACAACTTCTTTGGGTGATAGAATTTTTGAGTTCATTAGAAAAGACAAACGGGAGTGGTATAAACTCCATTCTCCAACTGCCATAGCATCTTGAAAATCTCCAAAAAGAGGCAGGCACTCTTCTACAAAAAAATCCAACATTTCCAACCCCTCTTCTCGAGTAACTGGCCATACAAAGTGTTTAGCATCCACATTTCCAATGGTTTTAACTTGCGCTTTATGAATCATTTCAACAACCTCAGTTACGTCTCTTTCAAAAAGTTTCGGCGTGGTTGGTTTATGGCTCTTGGGCAACTTTTTACGATTGGTTTGGTCAAAATTCCACTTACCTCCTATTGGCTTGTCATCCGCTTCAAGCAACAAATCGTGTTTTTTTCTCATTTGGCGGTAAAACGATTCCATCAGCCAGCTTTTGCTTTTCTTTTTTTCAAAGAAATCTCTCATTTCCAACCGTTCGGTGTAGAAGTGCTCTGAGTCAACCGAATTACATTCAATTTTTAATTCTTCACAGAGGCTCTTTAACTGTTCATCTAAACGCCATTCATCTGGAAGTTGGTATTCAAAGCGCTCAAACCCCTGTTTTTCAATTAATGTTTTTATATTATCTGAGAAGTTTTGCTTGTTCAAATCATCATTTATCCTATAATATACAACACGGTGTCCTTTAGTTTTAATATCCTCAACAAATGACTGCATAGCAAGGAAAAATGAGACTACTTTTTGAATATGGTGCTGAGTATAATCTGTTTCAGATCGTAGTTCCATTAGCACATAACTAACGTGTTTTTCGCTATTTTTAAACCAGCTATGCTGTTGATTTAATTGATCTCCCAAAACTAAGCGCAGTGTTTTTTTCATGCTTTACTAACTACTAAATCCGTTATAAAGTTTTATTTACAGAACAAATTTTTCATTTCTCTTGTTACACCTAACCAACCTAAAGGTTATGATTATTGGAATAGACTTCGGTGCGAAATTAGCTGGAACAACTGTGATTGCCAGAATGTACGACCATAACAAGGTAGACTTTTTCGCTTCTGCCAAAAAACAAGATGCAGATCAGTTTATTGTTGACTTTATAGGCGCTAACGAAGATGTTTGGCTGGCTTATATAGACGCTCCTCTTTCATTACCTAAAATTTACTCTCAAGGTGGAGGTGAGGGTAATTATTTTTACCGCGAAGCAGATGTGGCTACAGGTGCAATGTCTCCTATGTTTTTAGGAGGATTAACAGCTCGAGCAATGAAGCTCTCGGTTGAATTAACCAAACTTGGAGTTAAAGTTGTTGAAACCTACCCTTCAAAATTGGCCGATGTTTTAAAACTAAAAGGTAAAGAGTACAAAAAAGACCGCCATCAAATTGCAGCACTCTGCGAAGAATTAAAAGAAGTTAGCGGGTTTATGTTTGACAATGAGCAAGTTGAAACTTGGCATCATTTTGATGCTCTACTTTGTCTTTACTCTGCGAAAAGACATGAAATTCAAGCATCTATGGTGTTTGGAGATGCAAACGAAGGAACGATTACAGTGTAGTTTTTGCAGCCTCTTTGTAAAATTTAGTAGGAACAACCAACATTCCGAAACACTCTCCCTCTTCTTTTCCTAAATGTTTGTGATGAACTTTATGTGCTTTTCGAATTGCTCTGAAATAAGTATTGTCAGTTCGTTTAAACCAGCTCAACCTTTGGTGAATAAAAATATCGTGAACAGCAAAATAAGTCATTCCGTAAAAAAGAATTCCCAACCCAATGGCTAATCCATATTCAAAAACACCTTCTCCCCAAGCAATTACAAGCCCTGTGCTAATTGCGGCATAAAAAATAAAGAAGGTATCGTTTCTCTCAAACCAGCCCTTTTGAGGTTGATGGTGATCTTTATGCAATACCCATAAAAACCCATGCATTATATACTTGTGTGAAAACCAAGCCATAAATTCCATAATTACAAAAGTAACAAGGGTAATTACTATGTTTAGTAAGATGTTCATAGGTGCAAATTTAATCTCATTTTAGTTAACAAAAAGATTGCAGTTTTGTTATTTAATTATGAAAAATGAACTCCAGAAATGGTTTCTGTACTTTGTAGGAGCAACACTGTTGTTTATTATAACATACTCGATATTTGGTCCTAAAGCAAAGCAAATTAACCTTCAAGAAATTGCATTTACAAGTACCAACTCAAGTGAGTTATACTTTAAAAATATGCGCTCTTATTTTTATGACAAAGAAGAACGAGAAGATGCCCGATTTATGCTATACAGAATTGGCAGTAGGAATGACGCCTTAAGTTTTATTTTGGTTAACAACTGGTTAATGGATGAAAGCTACATTATTGTAGAATCTAAATATGATAATTTTAGCGTTGAGTGGCATTACGAAAATGAAACTGGAATTGTGAAACTGGACGGAGAAAACAATAGAGCACATTACGTTTTTGCAGCTGAACTATTCGAGCAGCTAGATCGAAAAGCAGACTTGTGGCTGTTAAATAGTGCCACTAAAATTCCCTTTTCTGAAGAGGAAAAAGCTTCTTTGCTAACCACCTTAAAAGACTATTTTAAGTTGGTTGGAAAGTTGAGGTAATTATTTATAGCGCATGTAAATTCGAAGTAAATCGAGGGGCGCTTTTAAAAAGTAAGTAAATGAAATTTTAGACCCAGCCACATCTTCCCATTTTTTCAGAGGTACTTCAATAATTCTTGAAGCGGAGTCATTAAAGTGTTTCTTCAATCGAAAAAACAACTCTACATCAAATAACCACTTTGACAAAAAAGGTTGGTCAAACAGCATTGGTACAACCTCTTTTCTTAGCAATTTTGCCCCGCACTGAGTATCGTAAATTGGCAAGGACAACATATTACTAACAATTGTTGCAAAGATTCTTCCTATGTAGTGCCGGCTTAACTTGCGTTGAATATCTGTAGACCCCAAAAGCTTTATTCGGCTCCCCATAATCAAATAAGGTTGGGGCTCTTTCTGGGCATAACTCAGCAGTCTTGGTATCTCTTCTAATGGAGTTGCTAAGTCCGCATCAAAATAAGCAAAGTAGTCGTAGTTCAAATCAAATGAAGCAAGCATTCCTTGTCGAATCGCTTCTGCTTTCCCTCCGTTTTGCTTTACGTCTAAGACAGTAACTTGCTGCGGAAAAGCTTGATGCATTTGGCGTAAAACATCTAAGGTATTATCAGTGCTACCATCGTTTACAAAAAGAAAATGAAGGAGTGTATTTTTCTCAAAAAACAGTTTAAAACGCTCTTGTTGAAGGCGCATTTCTTCATTATAGCAAGGGATTATGATTAAACCTCTCATAAAATAAAAATACACTAAATAACAACTTTATAGTATCAATATTAGAGTTGGAGTTTGTGGTTATTTCCCACCTGCATTACATTCAAATAAAACCTAACGATCTCCCTGTTTCGCCAACTTGTAATTTGGTCTTTCCAGAAAGCCTAAGTATCTTTTCTTAGTTTCTTGATCTGGGTCGGTCTTTAAAAACATTTCCCAATAAGCTTCTTTGGTCATGCTATCCCAATGCAAAAGGCCACTTCTGTATTGAAATAACTGAACTTGATTCAAATAAATAAAACCTGAAATCACAATGGGAATAATTACCTTTAAGTATGCTTTTTTCGTTACGAAAACCTGATGTAGTACAATAGCAATAGGAATAGCAAAAATTGCGTAATAATCAATTAACGCTCTAGCGCTAAAAGAGCCTCCATACCACCAACACCAACAAGAATATGTGATGAAAAGGATAGTCGCAGAAAAAACGGTAATTACAGCCTTGTCCTTATGGAATTTTTTGAAATTGAATAATAATCCAATAAAAAACAAACTCATTAAGGGAGTATAAACAAGCCAGCCTTTTCTAAAGGCAAACAAGCCTTCTAAAATTTTAGGCTGACTGAAAAAATAGGATTCTCCTGCAGGAAGTTCAAAATAAAACCATTCCCCAGTATTGTACTTCCAATAAAGAAGCTGCGGTAAAATGGGTAGGATAAAATAAAAGAACCTGAAAGGTAATTTCTTTAACGGTAAAACCAAGTCTTTCACTTTATTTATAATTGCTCGCCAGCTTTCAGCCCCTAAGGCTACCGGAAATAGAATCAAAAACAGGTTTACAGGATTTATCAACACATTGATTCCTAACAAAAAAAGTAACATTGACAGGTGTTTCTCTTTTTTGCTATCACTCCACTTTATCGTGTAAAATATAAATAGCGTTATTGTACAAAAGCTATAAACATGAGACATCAAAGGTTCGTTCGTTACATAATTAAGAATATTTGTCCCTAAACCAATTATTAAAACAGTCCAGAAACTAGCGAGATCAGAGGCATATTTTCTCACGATTTTGAGTAAAAAATATAAGCCTAATAAATAATAAAAGAGAGAGGATAGCACTAAGGCCTCTTCATAAAGTTTGGTATATCCATTTTGGGTATAACCCAATAACGGAGTAAATTGATTGGCTACAATAAAAAATGGGAAGTATAGATATGCAACACCCATTGTCTTTTTTATTACTCTTTTCCCTTCTGGAGTTTTATCATAGTAAATCTTATCTCGTACTTGGTTACTCGTAGTGCTTACATAATGGAGAGATGCATCTTGAAAAATAAAAAATGCGGGCAGATATGTATAATATGACATTGCTTCGTTTGCAATTACAGCGTTTGAATTTCTCCACACTTTATGATCAAAGTGCACGGTCAATGCTACTAGAAAGCAAACCACAATAGCAAGGAATGATAACTTAATATTTATAAACTTTTTTCCCATTTAACTATACTTTTTCACTCCGGTTTTTCCAATACTGATGTTTGATTCTTTTGAACTTACTATCACTTTTTTTAACTAAAACCCCATCTTTAGTTAAATTGACGTTTGATGAATACCATTAAGGTTCTATTTTAATTGTATGCTTTTTCTGTTTTAAAAATCTAAATATGACAGTCATAACTGCTAAAGGAAGCAAAAACGATACTCTTCCTTGGTATCGTGGAATTACATTTGACAAGGTAGCTGTAGTAAACGAATTGACAATTAAACACATGAATATGCTCAAAATAAAGAGTTTCTCCGTAGTGTTCAAACGTCCCCAGTATTTAAAAAAGATAGTAATTAAAAGAACTAATGAAATGTTAAATACAAAAACCTCAACTATACTAGAAAACTCAAACCGCAAAGTCTCTTTATATTGAGTTGAGTTTTGATATTGGTAAAGATCGTCTACGTAGTACTTCTTTATTACATGTTCTAATTTCAAAGGGATTAAATGCGTTTGATCGAAAGTAAAAAATTGCTTCAGCGTTCCAGTGACTGCCAATGCAAAAAAATCATTTCTAAACTCTTTTTCCGACAAAATATCCTTTACTAGCTGACCATAAGCCTCGTTTTTTTCAATCCAACAATTCGTCCAACCTTTCTCAATACAGGGGCCATCATATAACGGGCTATTATCTTCGTACAAATAATTGCCTGCAGCATACCATTGCCCAAATTTATCTGTATAGTTACATAAGTTGGCGTAGGGTGGATTAAAGTCTGGATCTTCACAATGTTGTTTTAAATACCGGTTAGCAATACCACTTTCTATATATCTAGTGGCGAGTATTATATTGTTTGTCCTTGAAACTTTAAAGCCAACATCATAGCTGTAGTTTATTGTTGCAAGTAATAACAGAGTAGCAACAGACAACCCTGCCACGTATACAACTCTTTTAAAATAACGTTTGAAAGCCTCTTTTTTTACAAAGAACAAGTATGCCCCCACAAGTACGGATATTCCGGCAATTAGTGGAATGTGAGATAAATGAACGCCTATTGACAAAATTAACAAGATCGATAGTGCCGCAATGTGAAACTTCTCTTTCTTGTCAATTGTAAGTAAAAAGAACATAGTTAACACAGAAATAGATGCAAATATGTCCGCAATTACCAAGCTGCTGTAATACCCTATTCCTGTGCCCAAAGCTAAAGCTACTGACATAACTGCTTGAACTCTTACTGGGTTCTTTGCTTTAATAATAAACTTGGATATCAAGAATAAACAATAGTTAAACAGAATAGATTGCATAATTACTACCAGCCAAACACTCCAAGATAGGCTAATGTGCCTAACAAAAATTCCATATAAAATAGGCCGGTCCACCGGAACATATCCGGAATGACCGGAAGAAAGGTAAGTTCCAGAGTCAGAAAAAAGTATAGGATACCCGTTTTTAAGTGCAGGAATTATCAATACAAATACCGATATGAATAAAAGTACTGTATTTATGAGGTAATCTCGATTTATTTTCATGTCCATTCCTGATTAATTTCCACCCTTTTGCTTTTTTAATTTGCTTCAACATTATGCTTCTTAAAAAACACAAACTCGTTAAAAACAGGCATATAAAATGTGCTTATCAAAATATAAAAGCAGCAAATGTAATGATTCCTTCATCCTTAATTTATTAGCTACATAATTTAATCGAAACTTAATGAAGAACTTCTTCAAGTTAAAAATAATAGCTCTCTTTTTATATCAATTTCTAGTAAAAAAGAACCTATTTAACTCTATTATATTGCAAGGACTTAGTAACTCTGCATGTGGACAAAACTGAACTTCTTACCTGTAGTAATAAAATAACAAAGCTTCATCTCAAAACCACACCAATTACTTTCATCAACATCTGCCGCTCAAGTGTCAATATACACTAGTATTTAACCTAAAAAATATTAGATTAAAATTTTTCATTTTCGGTGGTAAATATAAATAATCGTTCATTCCTCCACCTAAAATTACATGGCCCCTTCTGAAAAATTCAAGACACTCTCCAATAACAACCCCAACATATTAAACTGAAAAGTTAAAGTAAAATTAGGACAACTGTTAATAAAAAAGCACTATTTAACGTCTCTCCCCTCCTTGTTCTGAGTCTCCAACCAAATAGCATTTTCTATAATGTTTTCTTCAAGCTAAATTCCTCTCTGAATAGCTTGCTGCTTACCCTTTGGGACGACGATTCCCCTCATTTTGAGTTGTACAAAAGGGGAATTAATGCCTTTGCAGAATTTAGTTGGGGTGGATTAAAACGCTCCAAAGAGGAGTTTAAAAAAGCCTATCGACACCGTAAGTTTCGCCCTCGTTTTCAATCGGAAGATTATGCCTTTATCGATGCACTTGACAAACCTGTAGGTGTTTGGACCAATCTTTTAGTAGAAGAGGGCATCCACAGAAACTCGTTAAACCAGCGGGAAAATCCAATTGAAGAACATATAATTGATCTACCGGATTTTGACAATAAAGGCGCATGGTCAGAAAAATACGCTGAACGTCTTGCCAAATTAGAAGCTCAACGGAAAATAGTAGAAAAAGTTCAAAACACTTTACAGCAAATTCAAACTGAGGGAACCAAAGCGGACTACAATTTGAAAGTGTACAATCAAGTGGGAAATCTAGTGGATTACAATTTCTGATTGATGGAAACCTTAAATACTTTTGATATTGCTCAAACTGATACTCAAGAAGCAGATGCCCTGGAAACATTGAACGAGATGAAAGCAGAGTTTAATCAAGTTAGAGCAAAGTTTGAAGAAGTCTACAGTCAAACACGTATATTGAACAAACCTGAAGGTTATATACTCGATCAAGATCATCATAGACATCCAGCAAACCAATCGGTTAACTTTGATTGGCAATTTACCTCAGAATTAATGCTACTCCAAAAGATAGATAACCATTTTAAAACCCGATCTGTTTTGATGGAGGGCACTAAAACTCAAATGGAATAAACCCATTTTCAGCTTGTTATAAAAAAATTAAGAGAAATTCACGTTTTTAATAGTAATACTATTATATTTGCATCCTCAATGGAAGAATTACAAATTCATATAACAACCGATTCATGTCTTTTTTGTAAGGATCCCGAGTCTTCAGACTTGGGAAGAAGAATAGTGGAATACGGCATTGAGATGATACACGAGTTGGGTTATGAAGCCTTTACTTTTAAAAAGTTAGGCAGTAGAATTAACTCTAATGAAAGTTCCATTTACAGATATTTTGAAAGCAAACACTCCTTTCTAGTTTACCTGGTCAATTGGTATTGGAGTTGGATTGAATACAAATTGGTCTTTGCAACGACCAATATCGAAAGTGAAGAAGAAAAGCTTGAAAAAGCCATACAACTCCTTACAGAAGAGGTCAAAGAGGACAATAATTTTACTTTTATCAATGAGGTTACACTAAATAAAATTATCATAGCCGAATCTTCTAAAGCGTATCATACAAAAGAGGTTGAAAAAGAAAATGAAAAAGGATTTTACAAGACCTACACACGTGTAGTAGATCGAGTGACTGAATTTGTATTAGGGGTAAATCCCAACTTCAAATACCCTCATATGCTGATTTCTACCATTATAGAAGGAGCTCATCATCAACGCTATTTTTCAAAGCATTTACCCGCTTTAACAGACTGCGAGGAAGGAAAGAATAACATAGTTGAATTTTATAAAAAACTAGTCACGGACACTTTAAAAAGATGAGACTTCAAAGAATTTTATCGGCTGATGTAATGAAGTACCTTTTTGTGATTGGGGTGTTGTCATCGCTTACACTTTTAACTACTCTAGAGTCTTTATCCTTATTAAATGAAAATTCATACGAATTAGTCAATATTTATTTTCAAGAAGACAGCGAGGAAGAAAAAGAGGATAAGAGAGAAGTTGACGATATTAAAATTCAGCATCAGTTTTTGGCTGAAAACATAAAGCTATTGTCAGAAAAGTTCAGTTTATTGCATGCGGCTTTAGATTTTTACAGCAATTCAATTATCGAGATTCATATACCTCCTCCTGAATCACATATTACCCTTTCATAAGGAATCACTTTCCTTAAGTATTACTCACACTATATTAAAATAAACAAACAGAACGACCGATTATGGTCGTCAAAAAAATTATATGAAAAATTCAAATTTATTATCAAACTTAAAACACGATTTACCTGCAAGTATTGTGGTTTTCTTTGTTGCCCTACCGCTGTGTTTAGGTATTGCACTTGCTAGTGGGGCACCTCTGTTTTCTGGTTTAATAGCTGGAATTATTGGAGGGATAGTAGTTGGTAGTCTTAGTGGATCGCATGTAGGGGTCAGTGGACCTGCTGCTGGACTAGCAGCAATTGTACTTACGGCGATCGGAAGTTTAGGAGGTTTTGAAAATTTTCTTTTAGCAGTTGTGTTAGGAGGAATCATTCAATTTATTTTTGGAATACTCCGAGCAGGAATCATTGGATATTATTTTCCTTCTTCTGTAATTAAAGGAATGCTGACAGGGATTGGAATCATTATTATATTGAAACAAATTCCTTACTTTTTTGGATACGACAGTCCAGAGGCAGACTTTTCATTTTTACAGTCTGATGGCGAAAATTCATTTACGGGAATTTTTAACTTAATCAATTACATCAGCCCAGGAGCTACACTAATTGCTGCGGCTAGCTTGGGAATCTTGTTGTTGTGGTCTAAAGTACTCAGTAAAAAAGGAAAGATTTTTCAATTGATTCAAGGTCCATTAGTCGCTGTGGTGGTAGGAATTATTTACGCTGTGTTTACCGAAGGTAGTGCGTTCTGGCAAATTAAAGCGGAGCAATTGGTTTCCGTTCCTGTTCCAAGTGATTTTAGCTCCTTCCTGGGTCAATTCAGTTTTCCCAACTTTGATCAGATTTCAAATCCTGACATTTGGGTAACTGCATTTACAATTGCTTTGGTTGCCAGTTTAGAAACCTTACTTTGTGTAGAAGCTACGGACAAATTAGATCCTGATAAACGCGTGACTCCTACGAACAGAGAGCTGATCGCTCAAGGTGCTGGGAACTTTCTTTCAGGTATGATTGGAGGCCTACCCGTAACTCAAGTTATTGTCAGAAGTTCTGCCAATATTCAGTCTGGTGGGAAATCAAAACTTTCAGCCATAGTGCACGGTTTTTTCTTGTTAATTTCCGTATTGTTAATACCAACTTTACTGA
This sequence comes from uncultured Flavobacteriales bacterium, assembly GCA_905479325.1. Taxonomy (GTDB): domain Bacteria; phylum Bacteroidota; class Bacteroidia; order Flavobacteriales_E; family Vicingaceae; genus NORP294. Next base: position 56,665 of record CAJQLW010000019.1, on the reverse strand, counting down.
ATAAAATACCTCTTTCTGTACTTGCAGCGATATTGCTTATTGTTGGGTACAATCTGGCTAAGCCAGCCCTATTTAAAACCATGTTCCAATTGGGGTGGGAACAATTTACACCATTTATAGTTACGATTTTGGGGATTGTTTTTACAGACTTATTGGTAGGTATCGGATTGGGATTAGCAGTTGGAATTGTTGTCATCTTGATCAAGAGTTTTCAAAATTCCCACTTCTTACATATAGAGGATAAGAGCAACGGAAAGCATCGAATTAAGATGACTTTGGCTGAGGAAGTTACTTTCATTAATAAAGGAGCCATCCTAAAAGAGTTAGATGCCCTTCCAGAAGGGACACTTTTAGAGTTGGATGTAAAAGAAACCCGTTTCCTGGATTATGATATAATTGAAATATTAGAGGACTTCGCCATAAAGGCTCGTCAGCGAAATATCAGTATTAAAATCCACTCTGAAAGGGGGACCGTTGATAATCCAGAAAGCTTTGTTGACTTTTTTAATCAAATTCCAAAAAGCGCCTAATCTATAAAGTTTAAATGATAAAAATTAAAATCATAAATTAAATAACTACGAAACATCTAGTTGGAGTTTCCTTAAATCTAAATAATTATGAAAGCACAAACAAAAGAAAGTCAAGACCTAATGACGGCTGCATCAGCATTGCAAGAATTGAAAGACGGAAATCAACGCTTTGTACAAAAAAAGCAGTTGAGTAGAGATCTTATGCAGCAAGTAAGTGAAACCAGTACGGGACAATTTCCTTTTGCAACAGTACTGAGTTGTATCGATTCACGAGTCTCTTCAGAGCTCATTTTTGATCAAGGTATAGGAGATATCTTCAGCGTTAGAATCGCAGGAAATTTTGTTAATGAAGATATTTTGGGAAGTATGGAATTTGCTTGTAAGCTCGCAGGAACCAAATTGGTACTTGTCCTAGGACATACCGCTTGTGGTGCTGTAAAAGGTGCATGTGACCACGCCCGTCTTGGAAACCTCACTGCGCTGATCAATAAAATTGAGCCAGCAGTTGATGCAGTAAAAGAACCTGCAAACGAGAGCATGAGAAATTCTTCCAATATTGATTTTGTAAACGATGTGGCAGAAGTAAATGTCAAAATGACCATCGACAATATCAGAGCGCAAAGTCAAGTCCTGAAAGAAATGGAGGATGCTGGTGAAATTCAAATTTTAGGCGGTATGTACGACATCAATACAGGAGAAGTACACATCTACTAAAAGAAGTATAGCTGAATGGAAAAATGCTATAGATAAAGAGATTAGAGGTAATGAAAGGTTCTTCTTAATCATGCCTTAAACAACCCGTATTTCACAATACAATAAATGGCTCTTACGCCATCTTTCCAACCAATTTTTTTCCCTTCCTCATAGGTTCTTCCGTAGTAGGAAATCCCTACCTCATATATTCTTATTTTATTTACCCTTGACAACTTAGCAGTTAACTCAGGTTCAAAGCCAAATCTATTTTCTTGCAATTTCAAGCTTTTTGCAATTTTGCTGTCCATCAACTTGTAACAGGTTTCCATATCTGTTAAATTCAAGTTGGTGAACATATTCGATAGAAAGGTCAAGAACTTATTCCCAATTGAATGCCAAAAGAAAAGAATTCGGTGAGGATTCCCACCCAAAAACCTTGAGCCATAAACGATGTCTGCAAAGCCTTCTACAATTGGTTTCAGCAAATCATTGTACTCTCTTGGGTCGTACTCTAAATCAGCATCTTGAACTATTAAGTATTCTCCTGTTGCTAATTCAATAGCCTTGTGAATAGCCGCCCCTTTTCCTTGGTTTTTTGGTTGACTATACAATTGAATACCCATAGATGGATTAGCTGCTGAATACTTCTCAATTGCTTGAACCGTTCCATCGGAAGAACAGTCGTTCACAATAATGATTTCTTTTTCAATATTATTTATCAACTGAACATCTCTAACCTTATCTAAAATAAGGTGAATGGTGCGCTCTTCGTTGTACGCAGGGATGAGGATGGATAATTTCATTTAAAGCTTCATTTCAGGAACATCTCCTGTAATAATTAAATCCCCCTCTGTTGCTTTTTGTATTTCGTCAACAGATACTCCCGGAGCTCTTTCTAACAGATGAAATGCTCCATCTTTAACCTCCAAAACAGCCAAATTTGTAACTACCTTGGTCACACAATTTACTCCTGTTAGCGGTAGTGAACATTTCTTTAAAATTTTACTTTCTCCTGCTTTATTGGTGTGCATCATTGCAACAATGATGTTTTCTGCAGAGGCCACTAAATCCATCGCTCCGCCCATTCCTTTCACCATTTTTCCGGGTATTTTCCAATTGGCAATGTCTCCATTTTGATCTACTTCCATGGCTCCCAAAACAGTCAACTGTACTTTGCCTGCTCTAATCATTGCAAAACTATCTGAAGAGTCGAAAAAAACAGAACCCGGCATAGTTGTTATCGTCTGCTTACCGGCATTAATTAAGTCAGCATCAATGTTTTCCGCTGTTGGGAAAGGACCCATTCCTAATAAGCCATTTTCAGACTGAAGCGTAACATCAATTCCTTCGGGAATGTAATTCGCAACCAATGTTGGAATTCCAATTCCTAAATTCACGTACCAGCCATCTTGTAATTCCTGTGCAATTCGTTTAGCAATATCTTCTTTAGTAAGCATATAATTTCAATTATTTAATTTACTAATATAAAAATCTAAAAATGACTTCTTATTAGAACTTGACAATATTTTGTAAATAATTAATCCTATTTCGTTTATCTGGTTTTCCAAATTTTGATCAAAAGGAAAAGACTCGGCTTGCTTGCAGAGAATTAACCAATATTTTGTTTCTTCGACCTCTTTCGCCGCAATTTTAACTTTATGAATGAAGTCAGCTTTACTTTCGCTGTTTTAGCTTCGTGAATGTTCGCTCCAATTGACGTGCCTGATTTTAACAATTGTCTGGCGATTATATATTTTCTCTTAGCTTCTAACTCTTCAGAGAATGCTATTATGTTTATTGAAAACGCGAAGGTTTTGTTAACAATTACATCCTCTTTCATATTGTTACATTAATAAATTGCTACATTAAATAATTTATGTTTTAATCGTTCTCTGCTCTATCCTCTTCTCATAATCCTTTCCTTCAAATATTCGGTGAACAAATATTCCAGGCGTATGAATTTCATTTGGATCTAACTCGCCAGGCTCAACTAAATGCTCAACTTCAGCAATGGTTATTGTGCCGGCCATGGCCATAACTGGGTTAAAGTTTCTAGCCGTAGCTTTGAAAACTAAGTTACCTTTTGTATCTCCTTTCCAAGCCTTAACAATAGAATAATCAGATACCAAACTTTCCTCTAAAATGTACATTTTACCATTGTACTCTCTTGTCTCTTTCCCTTCTGCTATTTCTGTTCCGTAACCTGCGGGAGTGAAAAAAGCTGGAATTCCAGCTCCACCCGCTCTGCACTTCTCCGCTAATGTTCCTTGGGGCGTTAGTTCTACCTCCAATTCACCGCTCAACATTTGTCGCTCAAACTCTGCGTTTTCGCCAACATAAGAAGAAATCATTTTTTTAATTTGATGATTTTTTAGCAACAATCCCAACCCAAAGTCATCTACCCCTGCATTGTTTGAGATACAGGTTAGATTTATTACTTCAGGCTTTTTTGATAAGGCTTCAATGCATTTTTCAGGGATTCCACACAAGCCAAAACCTCCTAACATTAAGGTCATTCCACTCTCAATTCCTTGAATTGCTTCTTCTGCATTTTTTACAACTTTCTTCATACTTCGTTCAACTTATTGATCAAAATTAACACCACCTCCAGAACCTGTTCCGAAGTCTGCTGGTGACGCATATTTTTCGCAGTCTAGCTCTATAGATAAAGGGTTTTCTGGTTTCTCAAAATCTCCTTTTGATATTTGTAACGTGCTATCTGCATACACTTTATTCATAAAATATCCCCACATAGGTAAGGCCGTGTTCGCTCCTTGGCCGTAATAAGTAGCATCAAACCGAACCGAACGATCTTCTGCACCAACCCAAACGCCTGTTACTAAATCAGGTGTAATTCCAATAAACCAACCATCTGAGTTATTTTGGGTAGTACCTGTTTTGCCAGCAATAGGGTAAGGAATTCCTACATAAGGCCTGTCTTTACTCTTTGCTCCTCTCAATCTTATACCTGTTCCTCCGGTACTTTTCTTCAAATCTTTATTGTAATTCGAGGACGTTACTCCTTTTAACAGGTCTAACATAACATAAGCATTCTCTTCGCTCAATACTTCTCGCGATTCAGGAATGTACTCTGCTATAATTTCACCTTCTTTATTTTCAATTCTTGCCAAAAATTGAGGCTTAGTATACACTCCTTTATTCGCAAAGGTTCCAAATGCACCAACCATTTCATAAACAGAAACATCTGCCACACCAAGGGCAAGTGATGGAACGGGATCTAAAGGAGTTGTAATTCCAATCTCTCTGGCCATTTTAACTACCACCTCTGGTCCAAACTGCTTCATTACCCAAGCAGTAATTGTGTTCATAGAGTTTGCTAAACCGTATTTCAAACTCACTTTGTACCCATATTCTCCATCAGAGTTTTCGGGTGTCCAATCTTTTAACTGCCCATACATGCCTTTTGGTATGGTATAAGGTACATTGGGAACTTCATAACAAGGAGAAAAACCAGCCTCGATAGCTGTTAAATAAATAAGGGGCTTAAACGTAGATCCTACTTGTCGTTTCCCTTGACGAACATGGTCATATGCGAAGTTGTCATAATCAATTCCTCCTACCCAAGTTCGTATATAACCAGACTGAGGTTCCATGCTCATCAACCCTGCTTGCAAAAAGCTCTTGTAATAACGAATAGAATCCCTTGGGCTCAAAACGGTATCTATGTCTCCTTTCCAAGAAAAAACCTTCATCGGGACAGGCTTGTCGAAAGAATTCATGATTTCCTTTTCCGTGTATCGTTTTGTTTGATGTCCGCAATCGCTGGCCGTGCAAACAGTCATTAGCTCGCCATCAATTTCCTCTTCCGTTAAAATTTTTCCTCTTCTACCGCAATTTGAACATTGCATTCCGCTCATAATTAAAAACCGTTCGCTTCTTTTAATCGCAGAATTCATAATTCTATCTATCTCAGATTGTTTTAAATCTGAACTAAAAGGATTGTTCTTTTTCTTGGCGAGTGTTTTAAAAAACTGGTCTTGCAATTGATACCTCAGGTGCTCTGCCACAGCAAATTCAGCATATTCTTGCATTTTATAATTCAGTGTGGTGTAAATTTTTAACCCATCACTGTATAAATCATACGCTTCTCCATTCGGCTTTCTTAAAACAAGAAGCCCATCTTTATCTTTTTCGTTAAAAATGTTTTTTAACTCCGCTCGTAAAACCTCTCTAAAATAAGGCGCAATGCCGTCTTTGTGGTCAACTTTAGAGTAATTTATAGTTAACGGTAGCTGTCTCAAACTATCAAACTCAATTTTTGATAGTTTCTCATTCTTCAGCATTTGTCCCAACACTACGTTTCTTCGATGCTTAACTGTATCAGGCCTTCTAAGGGGATTAAATAAAGAGGAATTTTTAAGCATTCCCACCAACATGGCCGACTCTTCCACTTTTAAGCTATCGGCTGTTGTTCCAAAATATACCTGGGCGGCAGATTTAATCCCTACTGCGTTATTCACAAAGTCATACCGATTAAGGTACATCGCTATAATTTCATCCTTAGTGTACAATCGCTCTAGCTGAGCAGAAATAATCCACTCTTGAACTTTTTGCTGTAATCTGCCAAAAGCCGAAGAAGGAACTCCTGAAAAAAGCATCTTTGCCAATTGCTGTGTAATGGTACTTGCCCCACCTTTTTTACCTAGGTAAAAAATAGCTCGTGCCAATCCTTCTAAATCAATCCCTGAGTGACTGTAATAGCGCTCGTCTTCTGTTGAAACAAGAGCATCAATCATGTAAGGAGAAATTTCATCGTAATCTACATTCACTCGGTTCTGATAAAAATACTTACCCAAAACTTTGCCATCTGCGGTGTAAACCTCTGTTGCCAAGTTGCTTTTGGGATTTACTAAATCATCTACCTTTGGCAGTTCATCGAACCCAAACCAAGCATTTGCTGCAGAAAACATGAGTAGCACAAACAACAACGCAGGAACAATAACACACAACCAAAATAGGCCTGCTAACTTCGCATAACTTCGTTTTTCTTTTCCCAAAGCTTATTCTTTTACTTTTTTAATAGCTATTCCAATGTCAGTAACATTGTCCAATGATTCTTCTCGCATGGCTTGCTCAATTTCAAAATAATACCTTCCCTTTTCCGGAAACAATGGCCCTCGCTTAAACCGGAATTGATAATCAAATATATCTCCTATTCCTTTGCCCATCCATCGCCCTTTGTTATCTGCTAAAATCATCTGGGCGGTATCCTTGGCAATTTGTCCAGAAGGACTTCTGCTTTCAATGAACAAATAAATGTTCTGATAAGGATAATCTCCACCGTGTCTAAAATTAAGGTAAAGATCATAGATCGCTGAACTATCATTTATTTCAAACTCAAAAAATGCCTTTTCATTGCGATCCCAAGTAGCATTTTTTATTCTCAGGTTTTCCTCAAAAACAACCGAGCGATCACACGATACCAACGTAACTAATAAAGAAAAAAGAAGTGCAACTGAGGTAATTCGCATTATTCACTAGGCTTATTTGGCCCATCGCTATTAGGCTTTTTTCGGTTGTTTGGTCTTCGTTTTTTAAATGGCTTCTTTTTCCCTGTTGCTTCTTTATTCCCTTCTGGGCTACTTTTTGCCTTGTTCTGAGCTTGATTTTTATTCCCGCTTCGCTGTGGCTTTGCTCCCTGCTGTGCGCTTGCCTGAGCGGGTTTATTTCCTGATTTTTTCTTTGGCCTGCGTTTCTTTTGTTTGAGTTGGCTGTCGAAACGAGTTAAGTCGTCCTGTCCAACAACGTTTTCATAATCTTGCTTAACCTCAACCACAACGGTGCTAAAATCTTTTAAACTGTCAACTTTTTCATCCTTCTTGTTCAGAGCAATAACTTCTTTCACTCGATCCACCGTCATTTCTATAAATTCATACGGTTCGTCTTGGTAGGAATACCACATTTTATTGGCGAAAATATCCATCTTTTGAAAAAATGCATTTCCTTTTCTCGTCTTCAACTTCAATTTGGTATCAGGAAAATTCTTCAATTCATCTACATACACATCAAGCTCATAGTTCAGGCAGCACTTGAGCTTTCCGCATTGCCCTGCTAATTTGGTTGGGTTTAATGAAAGTTGTTGATAACGCGCTGCCGAAGTAGAAACAGACCTAAAGTCAGTTAACCAAGTAGAACAACACAACTCACGACCACAAGATCCAATTCCGCCCAATCTTCCTGCTTCTTGACGCATTCCAATTTGCTTCATTTCGATTCTTACCTTGAAATTTTCTGCCAACTTTCGAATCAATACTCTAAAATCAACCCTCTCATCTGCTGTGTAATAAAAAACCGCTTTTGATAAATCTCCTTGATATTCTACATCGGAAATTTTCATTCTCAAACTCAACTCATTGGCAATGGCTCTTGCCGCAAGCATTGCTTCGGTCTCTTTTGCTCTGCCTTCTAGCCACTTGTCAACATCATTGTCGTTCGCCTTTCGGTGAATTTTATTCAAATCTGCTTTCTGGAGAAAAATGTTTTTCTTCTGCATTTGCAGCCTTACCAATTCTCCAGTAAGGCAAACAACTCCAACGTCATAGCCAGTTGTAACTTGAACTTTAACAATATCACCTTCGTAAAGGCTCAATTTGTCTTCGTTGATAAAAAATTCCTTTCTACCATTTTTAAACCTCACCTCAACACAGTTAAAAGGTTCTGTGTTGGCAGGTAAAGCCATATTGGCAAGCCAATTAAAGGTGGTTAATTTGGAGCATCCGCCATTGCCGCAACTTCCGTTGGATTTACAGCCATTAGGGACGCCATCTATCTTGTTTGAGCAAGTAGCACAGCCCATAGTATATATCTATATTCAAATAGCGCCAAAGCGCTAGTATCGTTCAACAAATTGGGTAAAACCCTTAACTCACAAATGTACGTTTTTTGACTCGAAGCAAGTTGGCAAATTTCATCGACATATCCATAAATAATATTTTTGCATATGCATTTCTAGAAACATGAAAATGAGCATCATTTAGAATCTCCATAATTCCAAATATATTGTTTTCATGTACAAATGGAGCAAACTTTTTTAAGAAATTTCCTTCCGGTCCATCGAAGCGCTGCAAAGAACCTCCCGCATAATTTCGAATCATACCTTCTCGCATTACTTCCAGAGCATATTCCAAAAACTGTTTTTGTTTTTCTCTTCCAAACTTTCGATCGCTAACCTGTTCCACCCAAGCATGCATTTTTTCTATGTTTGCCTCATAGCACGCTCTCATCCACGTTACAAAAAGTTGAAAATACATTTCTGCATCTTCAGAGAGGTGAAGTTTTTCTTCAGCTACCAATAAATCGCCATCAGAAAGCGCTGCTATTTGCTGCGCTTTGGCCGAGTCTATTTTTTCTTTTTCAATTAGATAACTTGCCAATTCATTTACTTCAATTGGAGGAACTCGTATCATTTGAGTTCTAGAAGTGATTGTTTTTAGCAAGGCTTCTTCATCTTCTGCAACAAGAATAATGATGGTTTTACCAACCGGCTCTTCAATAAGTTTTAATAATTTATTTGATGCTTGTGGGTTCAATAACTCAGCTTTCCAAATGAGCAAAAATTTAAATTCAGACTCAAACGCTTTTAGATTTAGTTTTTTGATAATCTCCTGACTCTCGGTAACGTTGATTAAACTTTGTTTCTGCCCAATTCCAATTGCTCTGTGCCATTCTTCTAAATCAAAATAGGGCTTTTCGAGGTTTAACTCCCTCCACTCCCGTATAAAATTATCGCTAACAGGTTTGGATTTTACTGATTCTGTTGTGCTCACCGGAAAAGAGAAATGAAGATCTGGGTGAGCTAACTTGTTAAATTTTATACACGAAGAGCAAGTTCCGCAAGAGTCATTGTCTACTTTGTTTTCACAAGCAATAAATTGAGCATAGGCAATTGCCAATGGCAACGACCCAAAACCGCTTTTACCAACAAATAACTGAGCATGTGAAATTCTCCCCTCGTTTACGGTTTGAATAAGCCTATTTTTCAAGTTCTGCTGCCCTACAATATCTTTAAAACGCATGGCTCAAAGGTAAATCTTCTTTTGTTTAGTAAAAATCATTTCTCTAAAGAAATATTAAATTTGCACTCCATTAATTTTTGCATAACCCCACAACATGAAAAGCATAGAAACATTTGATTTTCAAAATAAAAAAGCCCTAATTAGAGTAGACTTTAATGTGCCTCTAAACGCTAATTTTGAAGTAACTGACGCAACAAGAATTACTGCTGCTGTGCCAACTATAAAAAAAGTACTAGCGAGTGGTGGGTCTGTAATTTTAATGTCGCACTTAGGCCGGCCAAAAGGCGAAAAACAGGATAAGTTTTCTTTAAAACATATTGTTTCAGCCGTAAGCGAAAATTTAGGTGTTTCTGTAAAATTCGCAGAAGACTGTATTGGCAGTGTTGCAGAAAATGCGGCAAATGGTTTAAAGAGTGGAGAAGTTTTACTGTTAGAAAACCTTCGATTTTACAATGAAGAAACTGCAGGAGATGCTGCTTTTGCAAAAAGATTAGCAGATTTAGGAGACGTATACATTAACGATGCTTTTGGAACGGCGCACAGAGCGCATGCATCAACTGCAATTGTAGCGTCTTATTTCGATGATAAAATGTTTGGTTACGTAATAGAAAACGAGTTGGCGGCAGCTCAAAAAGTAGTGGAAGGTGGAGAAAGACCTTTCACAGCAATAATGGGCGGAGCAAAGATTTCAGACAAAATTTTATTGATTGAAAAGCTACTCGACAAAGTAGATAATTTGATTATTGGTGGTGGAATGAGCTATACCTTTTTCAAAGCCTTAGGCGGCGAGGTTGGTTCATCTTTGGTAGAAGAAGATAAATTAAACTTAGCTCGGACCATTTTAGATTTGGCAAAAGAAAAAAATGTGAACCTGTGCTTACCAGAAGACTCTGTTGTTTCCGCCGCATTTAGCAATGATGCTGAAATTGGCGCAAGCGACAACACCTCGATAGAAAAAGGCTGGATGGGGTTAGATATCGGGCCTAAGGCTATTGAAGACTTTTCAAACATCATTAAAAAGTCAAAAACCATTATGTGGAATGGTCCAATGGGTGTTTTTGAAATGAGCAATTTTGAAAATGGAACTAAATCTGTAGCACAAGCCATTGCAGATGCAACAGAAAATGGCGCTTACTCTCTTATTGGAGGAGGTGACTCTGCTGCTGCTATAAACAAGTTTCACTTTGAAGATAAAGTAAGCTATATCTCAACCGGCGGCGGGGCTTTACTAGAGTATTTAGAAGGGAAAGAACTACCGGGGATTAAGGCAATTAAAAATTAGTTTGCAGAGCAAACTAATTTTTAATTGAGATGAAGGATAAAAGACTAGTATATTCTACATGATAACTTTTTGACCTTTTGTCTTTCAACTTTCATCCCACTAGTTTAGTTTGCACCACAGCCTAATTATTAATTGAGATGAAGGATAAAAGATGAAAACGCAAAGATGCGCTAATTATAACTCTTTGGCCTTTAAACTTTTATCCTAAAATTCTCCGAGTTTTAGTTCATTAACTCTTCCGCTTTTTCCTCCACTGTATTCTTAAGGTCGTTGGCTTTTTCCTGAACTTTGCTAATTTCAAAGTCCTCAAGCAATTCCTTAAACGGATCGGTTGCTAGCTTTATCGGTTCATAAAGCAATGAATCATGGGTGAAATCATTTTCTACAAACTCAAACTTTCGGTTAATGTTCTCGAAAAAATAGAGGGCTGTGCTAATAATTAGGGCAAATTTTAAAGTTCCAAAAACCAGACCTAAAACTCTGTTTACCGTTCCCAAGGCAACCAACTTTAGTGCCTTGTTCAACACTCTGGCGGCTAAAAAAACGCCTAACACAATCCCTACAAAAGTGACCAAGAAACTAATTAAACCCAACCATTGCTGTGTGATATCGACAAACTCAACCAGCTTTTCTGCGGTATAGTCTGAAAACTTAATGGCTCCGTATATTCCTAAAATTAAACCAACTAAAGAAGCTAGTTCTAAAACCAAGCCTTTTTTAAAGCCCATTACAGCTCCCCAAAGCAAAGGAATAATCAATATAATATCTATCTGGCTCATGTGTTTCTGGGTGCTAAACTATAACTAATTTTGCTTTGTATGGAAATTGAGTTTCAAAAAAAGTGGGATGAGCTTGCAAAAAAAATCAACAAGCGATTTAAAGATGATTTAGACGTAGAATCAATTCTATTTGTAATTGGTATGCAAGAACTGGGACAAGTTATTGATAAGTTTACCAAAGACCAAAAACTAGAGGTAATTCACGTTGCGGTTTGTGCTATTTTAGAGCCATTTGGGTTTTACGAATTTGAAGGCCGAGATAAAGATGCTTGGCCACACTGGAAAATGGTAAAAGAGCTGCCAAGACTAACAAATGATGAGCAGGAACAACTCTTAAAAGAAGGGATATTAGAGTATTTCAAAAACTCTCCCTTTATGGAGCAGGCTATTTAAAAACGAGTTTCTTTTCAGTGGTGTTCCCACTTCTTGGAGCTTTTCGTTTCACCTCTAACAATACACTAGCTGAATCAATAATTATAGTATCGTTTGGTCCGGCATAAAGAGCTAAGTCTATTAAGCGAGTGTTTTCGTAAGAAAAGTAAGCTTTACCAAAATTATCGGTTTGCGCTGAGTCAATAACATCTGCCTCAAGAATACCATAAAGCGCTCCTTGAGCTGACGTTTTTACCCAAGCTCTAGGTATTGGATTGTTATTGAAATCAACAACGGTAACTTCTAAGTCTGGAGAAATTTCTTTTTCACATGAAAATGAGAATCCTATAGCAATAAGAACAAGGAAAGTTGGGTATAATTTTTTCATACTTTTGTCGAAATATCTAAAAACTTCTAGTACAAATTTAATACAATTTTGAATAAGCTAATTTTAAGCCTTCTTTTTTCCCTTTTATTTACTTTTTCGAGCTACAGTCAAATGTTAGTTTCTATGGAAACGAGCGCCGGTGAAATTATTATAAAACTGTTCGACGATACGCCAATTCACAAAGCAAATTTTTTAAAATTAATTGAAGAAGGTTTTTACGATAGTTTGCTGTTTCATAGAGTTATAAAAGACTTTATGATGCAAGGAGGTGACCCAAACTCTAAAAATGCTTCTCGTTATAAAAAACTCGGAACAGGTGGTCCGGGTTACAGTTTAGACGCTGAAATAGCTCCGCAATACATTCATAAAAAAGGAGCGTTAGCTGCAGCAAGAAACCCAGATAACATTAATCCAAAAAAGGCTAGTAATGGTTCTCAGTTTTACATTGTAACAGGTAGAAAGTATCCAAGAAAATACATGCCAAGGTTTGAAGAAACCAGAGGAAAAAAATATTCTGAAAAAGAACTTATTGCTTACGAAACGCTGGGAGGTGCGCCTCATTTAGATGGTTTGTACACTGTTTTTGGTGAAGTAATGAGAGGCTTAGATGTTGTGGAAAAGGTTTGTAATGCTCCTGTGAATGGCGCTAACCGACCGTTGAAAGATGTCTATATTTTAAATATAAAGGAGATTCGATAATGTTAAGTAGAGCAAAAGAACTATTACAGGAAACAAAAGAATTCAAAGCAAAAAGCTTAGAAGAAGTTGAAGCGTTCAGAATTAAGTTACTGGGCAGCAAAGGAGAAATAAAAAAACTGTTTGCAGAGTTCAGAAATGTTGCTGCTGAAGAAAAGAAAGAATTTGGCGCTGTTTTGAACCAGCTTAAAGATCAAGCTCAACAAAAAGTAGATGAGCTAAAAGCTGATTTGGCTGGCTCTGCAGCAAAAGAAGTTACCTCTAGCTTTGATTTTACAAGGCCTACTACTTTGAACGAAATTGGTTCTCGACACCCAATTTCAATTATTAAAAATGAAATTATTGAGATCTTCAATAGAATCGGTTTTCAGGTTTCTGAAGGCCCAGAAATTGAAGACGATTGGCATAACTTTTCGGCTCTAAACTTTCCCCCAGAGCATCCAGCAAGAGACATGCAGGATACTTTTTTCGTTGAAAAAGATCCTGACATTGCGCTGAGAACTCATACCAGTTCTGTGCAAGTTCGGGTAATGGAAAACTCAACACCGCCCATTAGAACAATTTCTCCTGGTAGAGTTTACCGAAACGAAGCAATTTCGGCAAGAGCCCATTGTTTTTTCCATCAAGTAGAAGGGTTGTACATTGACAAAAACGTTTCTTTTGCAGATCTTAGACAAACCTTATTGTATTTTGCTCAAGAAATGTTTGGCAAGGAAACAAAAATTAGGTTACGTCCCTCTTATTTTCCTTTTACAGAGCCAAGTGCTGAAATGGATGTATCGTGTACCATTTGTTCAGGAAAAGGTTGTAATGTTTGTAAATATACAGGTTACCTCGAAATTTTAGGTTGTGGAATGGTTGATCCAAATGTATTGGAGAACTGCGGAATTGACTCAAAAGTATATTCTGGTTTTGCCTTTGGAATGGGTGTAGAACGTATTGCACAATTAAAGTACAATGTAAACGATTTACGACTCTATTCAGAAAATGACAAGGGGTTTTTAGATCAGTTTAAGGCAGCGTTGTAACAATTACGAAAGCGACTTCTTTTAACTTTTGGGATTAAACTAAGCTATTTGGATGTTCTTTACCAGCTGAGCTGTTTGTCTACATTTCTGTCGGGCCGAGCTCCGATAGCTTTCGGAGTCGAAGTCCACCTCCTTTTGTCGGCTCTTGATGTGACTATAAAGTATTCGAAACCAAACTCTAGCGACTTTTCACTCCCAACTTCCTAACTTTAAGTAATCCCAACTTTAAGTACTCCATAACTTCAAGTATTCCAAACTTTCCAACTCTAAGTACTTCTAAATAAGTACTTCTTTCTTAAAAACTCCAATCGCCTTTATCTAGACTCAGCAAGCACTTTTCTAACAAGTCTATAGAAGCTAAAATGTCTTCTTTGTGCGCCATTTCAATGCTTTGGTGCAAATGCCTGGTTGGAATAGAAACTGCTCCTGAAATAGATCCGCCATCGCTCATTCGTTGAATTCCAGCTGTATCTGTTCCACCCGCAGGAAGAATTTCTGGTTGCCATTTAACCTTATTTTCATTAGCCACCTTCTTCATAAAAGAAACCATTCTGTAATCGCAAATGGTTTGAGAGTCCATTATTTTAATTGCTGTTCCTTCGCCTAAAGATGTAATTTTTTCATGTGCTGCAGCTCCCGGTAAATCGTATGCTATAGTTGTATCTAACCCAAATCCAAAGTCAGGCTGAATATCCATAGCGGAAACGTTTGCTCCTCTAAGTCCAACTTCTTCTTGCACGGTAAAAACACCATACACATCATATGGCACCTCTTTGTCTTTCAACAACCTCAACGTTTCAATTAAAATGTATACCGAAATTCGGTTGTCGATTGACTTACAGTTGATACAGTCGCCCATTTCCAACAACTCACTTCTGCGGGTGATTGGGTTTCCCACTTCAACGAACTTCTCCACCTCATCTTTTTTCATTCCCAAGTCAATAAAATACTCCTTGGTTTTGGCAGGTTGGTTTCGCTCTTCTGGCGACATAACGTGAATTGGTTTTGCTCCCATCACCCCTATTAGGTCTTTTTTTCCGTGAACAATAACTCTTTGCGAGGTCAACGTTTTTGGATCAAATCCGCCTAACGTGTGAAACCGCACAAAACCGTTATCGTCAATGTGAGTAACGATAAAACCAATCTCATCCATGTGGGCACCAATCATCACTCTCTTGTTCTCTTTTCCTTTTTTAATCGCATACACATTCCCCATGTTGTTAACTTTTACCTCGTCAACCAATGGTGTAACTTCTTGAATTACATACTCTCTTATTCGTTGTTCAAAACCGGGTGCTCCGGCTATTTCACAAATGTCTTTCAGTAGGGGAATATTGATTGTCATGGGGGTGTAGTTTCTGTTTCTTCTTTGTTTTTTACAATTCTGTTAAAAGGCTCGCTTTCGGCTTTATGCTTTTCGCTTCATGCTTTCGGCTATATGCTTTCGGCTTTAAGCTTTAAGCTTTACGCTCATTATTCTACGTAACTCAATTTTACCATGTTCGACTGCCCTTTTTCATTTATTGGCATACTGGCAATGTTAATAATTAGGTCTTTTTCTACAACATGACCCGCCTTTTTTAACAAATACTTAATGTCTGCAATAGTATGATCTGTGCTCACAAACTTGTCGTAATAAAACCCTTGAACACCCCAAACTAAACTCAACTTGTTCAACAAGCTATGGTTTCCTGTAAAGGCAAATATGCCTGCCTTTGGGCGGAAGCTTGAGATTTTTGCAGCTGTATAACCTGAGTGTGTCATGGTTACAATCGCGTTAGAGTTTGTTCGTTGAGACAAACGGCACGCGTTATAACAAATTGAATCAGAAATAAAACGCTCCTCATTCAATTCTGGTGGAAATTCGTGATGGTAAATCAACTCTGATTGCTCAATTTGCTCCACAATTTTTGTCATGGCTTTAATCACCTCAACCGGATAAGCACCAACAGACGTTTCTGCACTTAACATCACCGCATCGGCACCATCTAATACGGCATTTGCAACATCGTTTACCTCTGCCCTTGTAGGAGAAATACTTTCAATCATACTTTCCATCATCTGTGTTGCAATGATGACCGGTTTTGCTGCTCTTAGGCACTTTTTCACCAACTCTTTCTGAATTAATGGAACTTGCTCCATCGGAACCTCAACACCTAAATCTCCACGCGCCACCATAATGGCATCGGTCTTCTCAATAATATCATCTATATCTTCTAACGCCTCCGGTTTTTCAATTTTTGCAATTACTCTAGCAAGATTATTTTCTTTCTTTATTAAGTGTTTCAACTCAATAATGTCTCTAGCAGAGCGCACAAAAGAAAGGCCAATCCACTCCATGTTATGCTCCAAGGCAAAAGCCAAATCTTCTTTGTCTTTTGGCGTTAAACTTGGCATAGAAATTTTTGTGTTTGGAAGATTAACTCCCTTGTTAGAAGAAAATTTTCCACCGTTTAAAAACTTTGCCTTTACCGTTGTTTTTCGGTCGGTGTCAATAATTTCTAGGGCTAACTTACCGTCATTAATTAAAATTTTCTCGCCTTTCTGAACATCTTTTGGGAAGGTTTTATAACTAATATAAGCCCTTGTACCGTCACCTTCTATTTCCTCGTTAGTGAATTCAATAATATCACCGGCTTTAACCTCTGTTCCCTCTTTAATTTTACCTACTCTAATTTTAGGTCCTTGTAAATCACCTAGTAGAGCCGTGTGAATTTGTTGCTCTTTATTTATTTCTCTTACTCTTTTAATTACCTCAACGTGGTCGCTGTGCTCGCCATGAGAAAAGTTAATTCGAATTACGTTAACCCCTTCTGCTATAATTGCTTTTAGCATTTCTTTCGAAGAAGTTGCGGGACCTACGGTGGCAACTATTTTAGTTTTCTTTGTTGTTTTCATTTTTCTTTTTTAAAACAATAAATTGCTTTTAGATTTTAGTTGATCAACCTCTATTTCGTAGGTTGTCAATACATTTTTTATGTTACTGATCTTCTCGATTAACTCTTCCTTGTGTCCTCCTCTCAAAACTCCTCGAATCATCAAAAAATAGTCTGACTTTTTTTCTTCAGGAATTAAAATTCCATTCGAACATCGATTGTTAATCAAATAAAACTCCACCAAATTTTCATCGTCGATAAAACTAAAGAAAGAATAGCTTTGCCTATCGCCTTTCACATTAATTTCGTAGTTGTCATCCTTCTCTAAGTCAAACTCTAAGGCCTTATTTATTTCCCAACTCAATCGGTAATCTTTCACGTGGCTGCAAATTCCAACTAATTCGAAATCGTAATCTTCTTCTACCTCTAAAGTTAATTTTGCCATAAAAAGGTTGCAGTATTAATCTTTTGATTTAGTAACGGGGCAAATTTACGTCTTTAAACGGAGAATATAGAACCTGGCCTTATTGCGCGAATGACTATTTTCAGATGCTTTAACTATCTTTAGTCTCATGAAAATGATTCGCAAATTATTTCTGTTCTTATTGACTTTGCTTGGTGTTGCAATTATTAGCTTATACTTAACCGGCAATAAACATCTTTTGAAAGCTGTAAAAAGCACTTATTTGGTGGGAAAAACTGGCCCAACAATTGACGATTATACAAAATTTATAAACCGAACTGTCGCTGCGAAACAAGCTCAAAAATGGGCAATTTCAAAAAACTATAATTCTTACCAACTCAGCCAAAGCGAAGAAGCTTTATTTAAAAAATGGGAAAGTAGCGCCTTTGTGGTAATTCAAAACAAAGAAATAGTTTTTGAAAAATACTGGGACGGTTACTCTGACCAAAGTCTAACCAATAGTTTTTCAGTGGCAAAAAGTTTTACCAGCTTGTGCATTGGTGCGGCAATAAAAGAAGGAAAAATAAAATCTACCAATCAGCTAGTAAGCGACTTTTTGCCAGAATATAACGGAAGTGATTTGCGAATTAAAGACTTACTGCAAATGAGCAGCGGAATTGAGTTCGGCGAAAGCTACGGAGACCCTTTTGGGTTTATGGCAAAAGCGTATTATGGAACTAATATATATGAGTTGACACTTTCCAAAAAACAAGTAAAGCCTGCAGGAACCGAATGGAAATATCAAGGCGGAAATACTTTACTGCTTTCGTTTATTTTAGAAAAAGTTACTGGGCAAACACTTTCTGATTACTTTGCCCAAAATTTTTGGCAACCCATTGGTGCAGCGAACGATGCCTTATGGACCATTGATCATGAAAACGGCCGAGAACGTTCTTATTGTTGCTTTTACAGCAATGCAAAAGACTACGCACGAATTGGGCAACTTATGTTAGATAGCGGTGGTTGGAACAATACAGAATTGATTGATCTTAACTACTTTTTAGCTTCCATTTCTCCTGTGAACTTACCTGACGAATTGGGTAATCAAGTAACTCATTACGGTTATCAATGGTGGTTAGGTGAATACAAAGGTGTTTCTTTTCATTACGCCAGAGGAATTTTAGGACAGTACATTGTAAGTGTTCCGAAATGGAACCTCATTTTTGTTAGGCTTGGAAAAAAACGAGACCCTGCGAGAGGAGCTGTTGTGCCAAGTGACCTTTTCGACTATTTAGAAGTTGTTGAGCGCATCAAAGAAACAAACTAAATTTTTTGAGTTGAAACCCGATTCAAAAGTGTCTGCTTTATTTCAGTACATGGAACAATTTTTGATAAGTTCGCATTCTCGAAACAATCCTATTTTAATGCGTTTTTTTCTCTCTCTTTTCTTTGCTTTTTGTTTGCTATCTGTTCAAGCTCAAAAAGTTGAGGTGCTCGATACGGAAACAAAGAAAGCTATTCCCTTTGTTAGCGTAGTTGGTTATCCTAGTCAGCAATCGGTTACCACAAACGACAGAGGAATTGCTAACATTTCAAGCTTTGTGAACGACGAATTTATATTGTTTCAGATTATTGGCTACCAGCAAAAAAAAATGAAGCTGCCGTTGCAACAAAGCTTCACCCAAGTTTTATTGAATCAATCGTATTTTGACATAGGAGAAGTTGTCGTTTCTGCAACCAGATGGAAACAACAACGACGAGATGTTCCTCAAAAAATTTGTACCATTTCAGAAAAGGACTTCCAGCTGTTAAATCCTCAAACCTCGGCCGATTTATTATCTACCTCGGGTGATGTTTACATTCAAAAAAGTCAGCAAGGAGGAGGAAGCCCAGTGATTCGCGGTTTTTCTACCAACCGCTTGTTGTATGCAGTTGATGGTGTTCGCATGAACAACGCTATTTTTAGAAGTGGCAACCTACAAAATGTAATCTCGCTTGATGCTTTCGCCATGGAAAACGTAGAAGTTCTTTTTGGGCCCGGAGCGATTATTTATGGTAGTGATGCCATAGGTGGTGTAATGAGCTTTTCTACTAAAAACCCGACGCTAAGCACAGACAGTACTATACTTTTTACAGGTTCTGCAACCATGAGGGGAGCTACGGCTAACGAAGAACAAAGTTTTCACCTCGACTTGTCTGTTGCTGGAAAAAAATGGGGACTACTGAGCAGCTTTACGCGCAACAACTACAACGATTTGCGAATGGGTAAAAATGGCCCAAACGATTACTTGAGAGACTCTTTGGTTGTTACTCAAAATGGGCAAGACTTTATTGCGAAAAATGGCGATAACCTCATTCAGCGCCCTAGCGGATTTGACCAAGTAAATTTTATGCAAAAAGTACTTTTTCAACCCAATAAAAATTGGACCTTCAATTACGGTTTTCACTTTTCTGAAACTTCAGAGTATGGTCGATACGATCGGCTTACTCAAAAAAGGAATGGGACTTTTCGTTTTGCAGAATGGAATTACGGGCCACAAAAATGGCAAATGCACCACGTAGAGGCATTGTGGAATAAAAAATCAAAACTCTTTGATAAAGCAAAATTGAATCTTGCTTATCAGCAATTTGAAGAAAGCAGAATAGACCGTAATTTAAACAGCTCTACCAGGAGGGTGCGAACGGAAAAAGTATATGCATATTCTGCGAATTTAGACTTCACAAAGAAACTTGGCAGCGGTCACGAATTGTTTTATGGCTTTGAAAGTGTGGTTAATCAAGTTTTTTCAGAAGGTTTCTCAACGGATATTATTAGCCTTCAAGAACAAGAAATTCAAAGTCGTTATCCGGATGCAATCTGGTTGTCGAATGCCCTTTATTTCACCGACAAAATTCAGCTCAATGAGAAGCTTAGTTTGGAAGCGGGAGTAAGATTGAGCCAGTTTGCCATTATTGCCGACTTTAATCAAAACTTTATACAACTGCCTTTCAGTCAAATAAACTTGAACAAAGTAGCATTGAATGGAAGCTTAGGTTTGTTGTACAGACCCGTAGAATCTTGGGTAGTTAGCGCCAACTTGTCTACCGGCTTTCGAGCACCAAATGTTGACGATATGGGAAAAATATTTGACTCTGAAGACTTTGCTGTTGTTGTTCCCAACGACGACTTAACGGCTGAATATGCGTACAATGCAGAAGTTTCAATTTCAAAGACGTTTTCAAACATATTAGAGTTTGATTTAACTGGTTTTTACACTTATTTAAATAACGCCTTAGTAAGAAGAAATACAACTTTAAACGGCAGCGATAGCTTATTTTTTGATGGAGGGTTAAAACGAGTTCAGTCTATTCAAAACGCAACTTTTGCTGAAGTGTATGGAATTCAAGCAGGCATTGAAATTAGAATGAGCAAGCAAATAAAATTAGAGAACAAGTTGAATTTTCAAAAAGGAACAGAAGAAATGGAAGATGGAAGTACAAGTCCTTCTCGCCACGTTGCTCCGCTATTTTCTGTTTCGCGAATAAGTTATAAAAGAGAAAAACTGACGCTGATGGCTTCTTTTATTTACAATCATGAATTGCAATACGAAGACTTAAACGTTGGCGAACAAGAAAAAGCCTATTTATACGCTGCAGATGAAAATGGCTTACCCTACTCTCCTGCTTGGTATACTTTAAATGTGAACGCACAGTATCAGTTAAATAAAGCAGTTAGTGTTAACCTTGGGATAGAAAATATTACGGATCAATTGTACCGCCCTTACAGTTCGGGAATAAGCGGAGCTGGGAGAAATATAACAGGATCAATTATTGCAAAATTTTGACCATGAACATTGAAGAGTTACGAGATTACTGTATTCAGAAAAAAGGAGTAACAGAAAGCTTTCCATTTGACGATAAAGTGCTTGTATTTAAGGTAATGAATAAAATGTTTGCCTTGGTAAATGTTGAAATTTCTGACAGTGTAAACTTAAAATGCGACCCTGAAAGAGCCATTGAGTTAAGAGAAGAGTATATGGGGATTCTAGAGGGTTACCACATGAGTAAAAAACATTGGAATACGGTTCTACTTGAGTCAGATGTTAACCGATTATTATTACAAGAACTAATTGATGATAGTTACAACTTAATTGTAAGTAAGCTCACAAAAAAGGAAAAAGAGGCCTTAGCACAACTATAAAAACACCAATCGAATAGATTTGCCTAACTTGGTAGAATAGCAATAATAATGGAAGAAATTAGTAACGACAAACGGTTTTTTAAAACCCTGATAAAGTACTTTTTACAAGGTTTATTTTACGTAGTTCCAGTTGGTGTAACCATTTATTTAATTGTTTGGTTAGTTGTTAAAATAGACGGAATCATCAATTTAGATATTCCTGGTTTAGGATTAGTAGCAATTTTGGTTGGTGTTACATTAATTGGTTTTTTAGGGTCTCACTTTTTTGTTTCTTACCTTAGGCCACTAGATCGGGCGATGGAAAAAACGCCCCTGATAAAATTAGTGTACTCTTCAATGAAAGACTTGATGAGTGCATTCGTGGGAAAGAAAAAGCAATTCAAAACGCCTGTTTTGGTAAAAATGGGTGAAGGAATTGATTTTGAGAGGGTGGGGTTTATTACCAAAGAAGACCTAAGTGAGTTGGGAATTAGTGCCGACAAAGTGGCTGTCTACTTTCCATTTTCTTTTGGCATAAACGGGCAAGTATTAATTGTACCAAAAAAGAACATAAGTACCATTCAAGCTTCCTCCTCAGACGTTATGAAATTCATCGTCTCCGGAGGGGTAACCAATGTAGAATCAACAGAAAACGAAACAGAACAAAACGAAAAATTATGAATATAAAACACATTATAGTAAGCGGATTTTTAGCAATTAGCTTACCAACGATAGCTCAAGAAGCAACCTCAGTAGTGAACAAAACCGCCACTGTTGGCGAGGAAAGCGGAAATGCATTGAGCACTAAAATAAACAGGGCCTCTGAAAAGGATATTATTAATGAGTGGTAGTCGAAAATGAAAGACTTTGACGGCGATGTAAAGATAAAAAAGTCGACTCTTACTGCTACAGGAGTAAAAATCGAATCCATAGATTCTAACCCTATAGAGGTTGTTGCTGAAGTAAGAAAATCAACCGAGCAAGAACACGAATTGGTTGTAATTTTTATAAAAAATGGCATATCAATGAGTGCTGAATCTGACCTTGCAGGCTACACGGCAGCTAAAAGTATTGTAAGAAACTTTGCCAACGAAATGTCGAAAGAAGCGACAGAGGATTACTTAAAGGAGCAAAACAAGCTTGTAGAAGATTTGGTTAAAGATTTAGAAGGCGCTGAAAAAGACCATGAAAAGGCGACAAAAGAAATACAAGACGCCAAAGAAAATATAGAAAATGCTAAAAAGGAAATAAAAGAGGCAGAAGCTAAAATCAAAGAAAAATCGAAGTTTATTGATGATAACAAGAAAACCAAGGAGGAACTAAGCAAGTAAGTTGAAGCTCAAAAGCTTGTTTTAAAAGCAGTTCAAAATGAAATGGAACTTTTTAAGTAGTATTGGTTTAGCGCTATTTATTGGAGCCTGCAGCGGTTCAAGTAAACCTGATGTACCGGCAAAAAACGTTTTAAAAGAAGGGTTGTGGAAAATGGAAATGAGTTTAGTAGATGGTAAAACTCTTCCCTTTCAATTCGATTTAAAAGAAGAAAATGGTTCTTTTAAAATGCAAATTTTCAATGCGGAAGAAGTTATTGAAGTAACAGAAATAGAGCAGATAAATGACTCTCTTTTTGTGCAGCTTCCAATTTTTGAATCGGTTTTTAACCTTAAAATTGAGTCTGACTCCACGTTAAGTGGTGTTTGGATCAATTATTACCAAAGTGCAGATTACAGTATTCCTGTTGCTGCCAAGTGGGGAAAAAGCAGTCGTTTTTCAAACATTAAAAGCTCTTTTTCTGAAGACTTCGGAGGTAACTATAAGGTTACTTTTAGCCCTAATAGCGAAAACCAAAGTAATGCGATTGGGCTGTTTGAACAAGAGGGCAATTCTGTTACAGGAACTTTTGCGACCGAAACTGGAGATTACCGTCATTTAGCAGGAAATGTAAGCGGGAAAAAACTGCTGCTTTCAACGTTCGACGGGTCGCATGCATTTTTGTTTGAAGCGGAACAAACAGACAGCGGTTTAGTAGGTGTTTTTTACTCAGGAACACATTGGAAAGAAAGCTGGATAGCGCAAAAAAACGACTCGGTTGAGCTTCGTAATCCTAATGAATTAACGTTTATAAAAGAAGGATACACAGGTTTGGAGTTTCGTTTTCCGAATGCGAATGGAGATTCTGTTTCACTAGCCGATTATCGGTTTGAAAACAAAGCGATAATTGTTCAAATTATGGGCTCTTGGTGTCCGAACTGTTTAGACGAAACAAGATACCTTTCAGCACTTTATGACAAATATAATAAAGAAGGTTTAGAGGTAATTGCACTTGCATTTGAACGAACTAGAACGGAAGAAAAAGCTTTTGAAAACCTGGCAAAACTGAAAGAAAAAACCGGTGCTAATTATACCTTTTTATTGGGCGGAGCAACAAGAGAAGATAAGGCAGCAGAAAAGCTACCAATGCTCAATCATATTATGAGCTACCCAACGGCTATTTTTATTGATAAAAACAAAAAAGTTAGAAGAATTCACACTGGTTTTTATGGACCATGCACGGGTAAATTTTATACTGATTTTGTAAAAGAAACGGAAGGGCTGGTTAAAGAAATGTTGAGTGAATAAGCAGAATGTATTCTTTATCATTTTTTGTCTAATTCTGATCCCAACTCTATTTAGTCAAAAAAACAAAGGCCCTCTATTTGAGCATTTAAATCGGCAAGACTCTTCTTCTTTCGTTGCTTTTTTAGAGACATTTGAAGAATCTTTTGAACTTAAAGATAGTTTGTTAATTAAGCAGCTTTCTTGTAAAAAGATTAACTGTGACCTTTGCTTTACTTCAACACCCCCTTCAAGTATTAATGGTTATGCTATCCCTGTTGATCGTTTTATTTCCAGCTACTTATCTGAGATATTGGCTGCCAAACTGTGGGAAGAATTAAAAAACAATAACTTTTCTTTATATAAACGGAAAATCTTAAATTATAAGTCAGAAAACCTTCCTATCGGTTACGGTGATGATCTAATTCTATATGAACTCTGTATAGCTAAGTTCAAAACCAACGAATGGGCTGAAGGACATGAGGGACAAAACCATATTTTTCAATTCATTAAGTATGAAAAAAATTTCATGTTTTATGGACTTTCTTCTATTCCCTAATAATTCTTCATTATTTTCACATTCAAAAACTGATTTGCATGAAATTCCACATTAAAGCATCTATAGTTATGGGACTATTTTATGCATTAGCGTTGGCGGGCTGGGATTACTATGATGGAGAACGTTTTAACCTATTCCGATTTATTTTAAACTTTGTTGTGCTCGGAGGCTCTTGGTTTGTTTTTGAGTATTGGCAACTAAAAAAACATTAAGCAACTTATGAATCGTTATTTAAAACATGGTTTAATAAGAGGGTCTATTTTTGCAGCAGGTATGGCTGCATTTGAATACTTTAGCGATGGTATTTTCAATCCATATAAATTTCTTTTTCACTTCGTTTTCTTTGGAGCATCTATGGGTGCCATAGACTACTATCAAGACAAAAAGAAGAAGAAGAAGAAGAACAGTGAAAAATAAGTAGATTAACTATGAGTAAAATAACTTGCCAAAATTGTGGCGCCGAAAATTCAAGTCGTTTAAAATATTGCTCTCAATGCAGTCAAGAGTTAAACAAAGTAGTACAACAAAAAGCTGCGACAAAAAGCAGCAGCAGTAGCTCTGGGCTAACCTTTAAAAAAGTGTATCCTTTTCTTTTAGGCATAGTAGTTTTATTAGCTGCATTTTTTACCACCCAACGTTTCTTATCTGCTAGTCTAAACAAAGCTTTGGTAGTTGCCGCAAGTGAGTTAAAAGAAAACTGCCCTATGATGGTAGACAATGAAACTCGACTAGACAATGCTGTTGCTCTCCCTGACAATACTTTTCAATACAATTATACACTTGTTAGTTTGGCCAAGGAATACATTCAAATGGAGTTAGAGGCAATTAAAAACGAATTACTTCCTGGCATTGTGAACAACGTAAAAACCAACCCCGACTTAGTTTTTTTTAGAGAAAATAAAACGAATATTTCCTATAACTACCGTGACAGAAATGGAGTTTTTCTATTGGAAATAGAAGTTACACCAGATATGTATCAATAAAAAAGGCCTCAACTTTGAGGCCTTTTAGTTTTAATCTAGTTTTATTTTTTCTTCTCTATTTGCTAATTCCCAAGCAGTAAGAAAAACTAGTCGAGCAATTCTTTCTGTTTTTTCGTAATCAATCTTCTCTACCGTATCGGTTTCTTTGTGGTAGTCTTCATGTACTCCACTAAAATAAAAAATTACCGGTACATTGTTCTTTGCAAAATTGTAGTGATCTGATCTGTAGTAAAAACGGTTTGGATCATTCTCATCGTTGAATGTATAGTCTAATTCAATCTTACTGTATAAGTCATTTACCTTTTCACTTACCTCGTGTAACTCTGAACTCAACTTATCTGATCCTATTAAATATACATAATTATCTCCCTCTTCATGGTTTTCATCATATCTACCAATCATATCTACATTTAGGTTAGCCACAGTATTTTCCAACGGAAAAATAGGATTGTTGCTATAATATTTAGACCCTAACAAACCTTTCTCTTCGCCAGAAACAGGCATTATTAGAATACTTCTTTTTGGACCCATACTGTCTGCAACTGCTTGCTGAAATGCTTGCGCAATTTCTAGCATCGTAACAGTTCCTGTTCCATCATCATCTGCTCCATTAAACACTTTATCTCCTTCTACACCTATGTGATCATAATGAGCTGTTAAAACAACTACTTCTTCCGGTTTTTCAGTACCAGGAATAAACGCCAATACGTTTTCACTTTTTAAATATTGAGTAGGTTTATCTATGTCTAATTTAAAACTTAACTTTTCTAGGTTATTCTCATTCATCCCTTTCTTTTCTACCCTCTTCCATTTCATTCCTGCTTGAGTAAGCATTTGCTCAGTAAGTTTTGATGTTGCCGCAATAATAATTGTTTCATCTGCCTTTAAGTCCTGTTTCAATACTAGTTTGGGCTTGCTATAATAGTGCTCATATTTTACCAAATTATCTTTTAGCTTAGGACTATTGTATACTATTAAAACTGCTCCTTTTTCTTTAGCCAAATCTATTTTTTCTTTTAAGCTCCACTCTTTTTCAAGTTCTGTTTTCTTTGGTAAGCCATCCATTATAAAAACAGCTTTTCCTTTAACATCTAAGTCTTTATAATTATTGTATTTACCTTCTTCAATACCATAACCTATAACTATAATATCATTTTCTATTTTTTGCTTTTGAATAATAGAAGGAGATATAGAGAAATCTTTTAAAACAGTATACGTTTCGTTCCCTACAGTTAAACTTATGTTAGTAGTGGTTTGCTCAATTAAATCAAAAGGTTGAGTAAACTCATACTTGTCAATTGGTTTTATTCCAAAAGACTTAAAGTTTTTGATTAAGTATTCCATGGCCATTTTCTGACCTTTCTTCCCAGTTTCTCTCCCCTCAAATTCATCAGAAGCAATGATGTATAAATGCTCTTTTAACTCTCCGGCTGTAATACTTTTTGCATATTTTGCTGCGTTCTCATCAAATTCTTGTGCTGTACTTGCAAAACAAGTTGCAGCCAAAAAAAGCGTTGTAAATATTCTTTTCATTCTTTATTTCAGTTTTATTTTATTTACTCTTCTTTCGTGTCTTCCTCCTTCAAATTTTTCATTTACAAAGGCTTCTGCACATTCTTTAGCCAACTCTAAAGAAATAAACCGAGAAGGTAGCGCCAAAACATTGGCGTTGTTATGTTGCCTTGCAAGTAATGCTAATTCAACTTCCCAACAAAGTGCAGATCGTATTTCTTGATGCTTATTTAAAGTCATGTTTATTCCATTTCCACTTCCACAAATGGCAACTCCAAGCACATTTTTTCCATTTTCAACAGATTCTGCTAATGGATGAGCGATATCCGGATAATCGCAACTTTCATCGGAAAATGGTCCGAAATCCTCAATTGCATGTCCTAAGTTTTCTAAGTGATTTTTTATGGCATTTTTATACTCAAACCCTGCATGGTCGCCACCTATTGCTATTTTCATATTGTTTAAACTATAATTATACTGCAAGTTTATTCAATGTTAGTAACCTGTTAACATCTATTGTTAATTAATTTCAAACAAAACTCATAACTTCTCACATCTAAAGTTGTGTAATCCATAAAAAATTCCAACCACATTTATAAACGAGATTGCACTTAAAGTTAGCACTATTTTACCAGCCACTTACCAACAATGTATGCACCTTTTTTCACAGTGTATTACTTTAATGTTATGAGCATTTATAGTTATTAATAAATTGTTAATAGCTCATAAAATATTCACCTCTTCAAATACTTAAAACAGTATTATTTGTTAATAGAGTGTTATTTTATATTAATAAGTCAATAAAGCAATCAAATACCGAAATTTGTTTGAACAGTATTAACACCTTAATAGTATTAGTAGATTCTTTTTTAAAATTTAAATAAAATCTATTATAAATATATATCATGTTGAAAAGTATGATTTTCTTATTTTTTATAATTCCACTTTTTTCGGTTGGTCAATTTGTAGATTCTTCAAAAGAAAGCTACAAGGCCTATTTTTATGAAGACGGAAAAATTTCAAGTGAAGGAACGTTACGAAATGGAAAACCTGATGCGTACTGGATTACTTATTATCCAAACGGACTTCGGAAAAGTGAAGGAAATAGAAAGAACTTTTTACTTGATAGTACCTGGTTATTTTATAAAGAAAATGGAAATATACAATACAAAATCAATTATTTAGAAAACAAAAAAAATGGTGTTTATCAACATTTCGATGAGAATTGTTTACTTGTAAAAGAAGAGGTTTTTAACGACGATGTAATCAGTGGAGTAACGAAAACATTTTATCCTGACAGTGCTGAAATCTTGGTGAAAAAAACTATACCTTATGAAAATGGAAGAAGAGAAGGTGTGGGGTATGAGTATGCCAAAGATGGGCGAATTACTGCAATAATAACCTACAGTAAAAACTTTATTGTGAGCAATGAGCAAATCAATAAAACAGATAAAAACGGTTTGAAGCAAGGAGTTTGGAAAGAGTATTTCGAAAACGAACGTGTAAAAACAGAAAGCAGATACAAAGACGACCAGCTGAACGGTTATGTTAAACAATACAATAGACAAGGAAAGTTAGAGAGTGCTACTCTTTATTTAAATGGTGTTGAACAAAGTGATGAAAATAACATTGCTGATTTTGATGTAAATACAACTTATTATTCTGATGGAACTCCAAAATCAACTTCTGTTTATAACAAAGCAGGAAAAAAAGATGGTGTTTCAACTTGTTATAATTCAGATGGTACTATCTCAGCTACAGAAATTTATAAAAATGGATATTTACTTAGAAAGGGTATAATTGATGCTAATGGTTTTTATCAAGGTGAATGGGAAGAGTATTACCTAAACGGGAAAATTAAATCGAAAGGGGCATATAAGAATGGTAAAAAATATGGTAATTGGGAATACTATTTTACAACAGGAAAAATAGAGCAAAAGGGATCTTATGACGCCAATGGAAAATTTACAGGAGAATGGAATTGGTATTACGATAACGGAAATTTACTTCGCAGAGAAGAGTTTAGAAAAGGTATAGAAGATGGCGATTTTGAGGAATATAATAAGGATGGTTCAGTAATTACGAAGGGAGAATATTTCGATGGACTAAAAGAGGGTGAATGGTTTTACGAATTAAATGATCATCAAGAAAAGGGAAAGTACAGATACGGTGAAAGAAACGGATATTGGGAGCATCGATTTCCTGAGGGTAAAGTTTCTTTTGAAGGTAGTTACGTTGACGGAGCTCCCGAGGGAAAGCATAAATACTACAATGAAAAAGGCTATTTAATTAAAGAAGAAAGTTATAGTTTCGGTTTAAAAGACGGTAAATGGAGATGGTTTGATTCTTTTGGAAACGAAACAACCACCATAACCTATAAAGATGATGTAGAAGTAAAAATTGATGGTCAAAAAATAAAGTACGATAACTAAAACAATAAACTTTAAACATTATAACTGAATAACTACATTTAACTAGATGAGCAATAGCTTATCTAATATTTTAAATTTTTTTCGCATTCCTATCAATCTCATTCGATTGGAAATAATCTTTGCATCGTTCTTTTGCTTTTTCTTTTCACTGTTCATAAAAAATATAACTGATTTAGAATTTAATATATTTTATGGTGTAATTGCTTCTGTTGTATTTTTAGGTATTTAGGAGAGTTATCATTAGACCGAGAAAATGGAACTAAATTTACAATTCGCTTTGATATAAAACAGGAGTATGAAAACTAAAATATTAATTGTTGAAGATGAAGCTATAGTAGCAAAAGATATATCTGTTTGCTTAGAAAAAATTGGCTACGAAGTAATAGCTACTTTTTCAAAAGGTGAAAAAGCTCTTCATTTTTTAAAAGAAAATAAACCAGATTTAGTTTTAATGGACATTATGCTGGCTGGTAACATTTCAGGAATTGAAGCTTCAGCTGAAATTAAAAAAAAGCATGATATACCTGTCGTGTTTTTAACTGCTTATGCAGACGAAAAAACGATAGAACGCGCTAAAGTTACAGAGCCATATGGTTATGTCATTAAACCATTTAAAGAAATTGACTTGAGAACGTCAATAGAGATGGCACTTTATAAGTTTAAAAAGGAGAAAGAAAAATTATCTGGAATAGAATCTTCGAGTTTTAAAAACTCTCCTATTTCCTCTGATTATATCTACGTCAAATCCAATTCTAAATTAGTAAAAGTTCAAAACTCAAATATTTTATTTGTAGAAGCATTAAAGGATTACGTGATTATTCATACGGATAAGGAAAGATTTACCATACATTCTACCATGAAAGATATTGAGAAAAAGCTCCCAGAAGATATTTTTATGAGAGTTCATCGTTCCTATATCCTCAACTTAAATAAAATTAACTCTATAGATAGTTCAATTGTAAATATTGAAAAATCAGATAAGAAAATACCTATTGGTGGATCTTATAAAGACAGTTTGTTTAAGCGTTTAAATCTTGCTTAGCTAAAATCTATTAATGTTTACTTCAGAATCTAATGGTTTATCGTTCTCGATGTGCTCTATGAATTCTTCAGTAAGCAATGGTGCCATAAAACATCCACGAGTGCCCATACCATTAAATATAAAAGTGTTTCTTCTTGTAGAGTGTCGTCCAATTACCGGTCGTCTGTCTTTTATTGAAGGTCTTATGCCGGTTTCAACATTTACTAATTCGTAGTCTGCCGTAGTCATATCTTCTAAATGTGATTTTAACAACGTAGTTTTATCTGCTTCAATTTTATGTGCAGCCTCCTCTGAGCTTGTATCCCATTTCCATGAATAGGTCGCACCAATTTTAAATAAATTCTCTTCAGTTGGTAAAATAAAAACTTTCTTTTTTAAGATGCTATCAGCAGGTAAACTTGTATTTTTAATTGTAATTAACTGACCTTTATTTAAACTAAAAGGCAAATCCTTAAAAAGCGGATTATACTTTCCTTGAGCTCCTTCACAGAAAACTATATTGTTAAATTCACAGTTTTTGTAAGAATTTTCCTTCAATTCAGAAAAATCAAAAATATCTTCTAAAAGAGAATTTGTTGAAATCATTTTTTTTCTAAAATCAAATAGTAAGGCACTTATGTTTAACCACGATGCTTGTTTCACCAAGCCAATTTTCAACGGTTCTGCAGGCTGTATTGCATCACTTGCATCAGTTAACTCTCTGTGTATAAAATCGCTTACTCCATCTTTAGCATACCGGTGTTCCCAAAAATCCATTTCATCTTGAGATGATATTAACTTTTTTAAGGGTATGTCAAAATGATATTGTTTCCCTAAAAATTGATCTAGAGCGTGGTAAAAATCTGGATTGTAACTTAAAAATTCTTTAGCCCTCCAAGTAATGGTAAATCGCCTCAAAACTATCGGGTTAATTACTCCCGCAGCCACTCGAGAAGAGGAATAAGTAAGCCCTTTATCAACTATAAGTACTGTTTTACCACGCTGCATTAGTTGAAAGGCCAAAAAGGTACCTGCCAATCCTTGGCCAACTATAAGATAATCTACTTTATTCTTCACAATTCAAAAGTATTTAATTGAGAAGGTTCGGCAAGATATATGCTCTTTTTATTTGATTAACTTTGAAGCAAAATTTAACTATGGAAACTACCGTATTTGAGGCAGGAGCTTTTGGTCCAACGCAAATTGTACTTATTCTTGTAGCCGTTATTTTATTGTTTGGGGCGAAAAAAATTCCTGAATTAATGAAAGGTGTTGGTAAAGGAATTAAAGAATTTAAAGATGCTACCAACGAGGACGATAAAGATAATACTCCTAAAAAGTCGAACTAAAAAATAAGATCCATTGAAAGGCTTTACCTCTCTGAAAAATGTTCAGAAAGAAATAGAAAATTCTACAACTTCTTGTGTAGAACTAGTTGATTACTACTTACAAAGAATTGAAGAAGAAAAGCACTTGAATGCTTTTATAGAAACATTTGATACTTCTGCTAGGGCGCAAGCAGTAGAAATTGACGCAAAAATAAAAGCTGGAAAAGCAGGTCAACTAGCAGGGTTAATTATTTCAATAAAAGATAATATTTGCTATCAAGGTCATCAGCTTTCAGCGTCTTCAAAAATGTTAGAAGGCTTTGAATCGTTATATTCTTCTACCGTGGTAGAAAGATTATTGAAAGAAGATGCTATAATTATTGGAAGAACAAACTGTGATGAGTTTGCAATGGGCTCTTCCAATGAAACATCTTATTTTGGTGTGGTTAAAAATCCGTTAGATAATAGCAAGGTAGCTGGCGGTTCAAGCGGTGGTGCTGCTTCTTCTGTTGCTGCAGGTTTGTGCATGGCTGCGCTAGGTTCTGATACAGGAGGGTCTATCCGTCAACCGGCTTCTTTTACCGGTACTGTTGGTTTTAAGCCAACTTATGGTAGAGTTTCTCGTCATGGGTTAATTGCATTTGGCTCCTCATTTGATCAAATAGGGACATTTACAACAAATGTTGCCGATGCAGCATTAATTTCTGAAATAATAGCGGGAAAAGATGAATTTGATAGCACCGCAAGTAAGAAAGAAGTTCCATCTTATTCAAAAGCGTTAAACAATACAAAAGGGGATAAATTAAAAATTGCATATTTCGATTGTTATGTAAATAATGAGGGTATTGACCCTGATGTTAAAGAAAGAACCATAGAGATAATTGAAAAATTAAAAGCAGACGGGCACCAAGTAGATGAGGTAAAATTTGATTATTTAGATCAAATTGTACCAACATATTATGTCCTCACTACTGCCGAAGCTTCCTCTAACTTGGCTCGATATGATGGAATACATTTTGGATATAGAAGTCCTAATGCTACTGAATTAGAATCAACTTACGTGAAGTCGAGAAGCGAAGGGTTTGGAAGAGAAGTAAAGCGCAGAATAATGCTAGGTACCTATGTTTTAAGTGCAGGATATTACGATGCATATTACACAAAAGCACAAAAAGTAAGACGGTTGGTAAGAGACTGCACGAATGAAGTTTTTGATAATTATGATTTCATAATTTCTCCAACTTCTCCGCACACTGCATTTGAAATAAACGCTCAAAAAGACGATCAAATAAAAATGTATTTGGAAGACATTTTTACAGTACAAGCCAACCTTGCAGGAATACCTGCTATTTCTTTGCCTTTAGGACAAGATAAATACAAAATGCCTTTTGGTATTCAATTGATGGCTAAAGCCTTTAACGAGGAGAAACTGTTTACTGTATCACAACAACTCGTTAACAAGTTTTCGTTAATAAGTGAATAGAAATATATTATTCAGAACGATGTAAATGTTGAATTTCGTTAGAATGCAAGAAACCTTACTTTTTTGCGTTTTTAACAAAAGAAATTCATGCGCAGACCACTTTTTTTAATTGCACTTTTTTTTAGCTTCTCCATTTTTGCGAACACTCATGTTCCAAAAGAAACAGATTCGATAGAATTTCATATCTCTCCCGACGATGCTGTTTTATCTATGATTGACAGTCTCATGATGGATAAATACTATAATTGTTTTAAATATTGTGAAGGGTCTGATGACACAACGCTTTTAGGTAGTTTTCAAGAATTATCTGACTCACTTCTTGCTGTGAGGTTAAAAGTACTTGACGAAGCAACCCCTTTTGATTTAAATTACAATCAATACACAAAGGCTTTTATTAACTTATATGTAAATAAAAGAAGAAGATTAAGTAGCTCTGTTTTAGGTTTAGCTCCA
Organism: uncultured Flavobacteriales bacterium; assembly: GCA_905479325.1. Classification (GTDB taxonomy): domain Bacteria; phylum Bacteroidota; class Bacteroidia; order Flavobacteriales_E; family Vicingaceae; genus NORP294. The sequence goes on along the minus strand of CAJQLW010000019.1, from coordinate 23,063 downwards.
TTGTACTTTCCTATGATTGAGGAAGTATTTGATAGGTATGAGATTCCGTTGGAATTAAAGTATTTAGCTGTTGTTGAGTCTGCGCTAAATCCTTCAGCTAGATCTAGAGTTGGAGCTCAAGGGTTATGGCAGTTCATGTACCCAACGGGTAAAATGTATGGTTTACAAGTAACATCTTATGTCGATGACAGAATGGACCCATATAAAGCGACTGTTGCAGCAGCTAGATACATGAAAGATTTATACAAGATGTATGGAGATTGGAACTTGGTTTTGGCAGCCTACAACAGTGGTCCAGGTAATGTTAATAAGGCCATTCGTCGTTCAGGGGGACATAAAGACTACTGGAAAATACGGGAATTTTTACCGAGAGAAACAAGAGGATATGTACCGGCATTTATTGCAGTAAACTATTTGATGAGTTATGCTAACGACCATGACATATATGCTTTTAACACGCTGCTTTTTGATGTGGCTGTTGACACAATTGAAACAAATTCATCGTTTTCATTTAAGCAATTGGCAGATTATCTTAAACTTTCAGAAGAGGAAATAGCTTTCTATAACCCGATGTATAAGTTAGATTATATTCCAAAAGCAGAAAAGAGAACACATACTTTGTGTTTACCTGCTGATAGAATTGGGTTGTTTTTAACCAATGAAAACACAATATATGCTGACCTACGAAGAAAAGAAATCGCGGATAGTATTGCTGGAAAAGAAAAACAAATAGAGCATCAACCAGAAATGATTGTTCACCGAGTAAGAAGTGGAGAGTTTTTAGGTTATATTGCAGAAAAGCATGGCGTTACTGTTCGTCAACTTATGGCTTGGAATAATTTACGTTCATCAAGATTAAACCCAGGAGACAAACTAACCATTTATACTAATGGTCGTTCAGCTCCTGTAAAAACACAAGTTCAAAGTGCTCCCGCACCGCTTAAAAGTGGAAATTATCAAGTTCACATAGTTAAGTCTGGAGATACCTTATGGGATATTGCAAAAAAGTATGAAGGAACAACCGTGAATGATTTAAAAAGGCTCAACAGTGATCTTAATTTTAAACGGCTGAAGCCTGGTATGAAGGTAAAAGTAAAAAGCATTGGATAAACTAGTTAAAATTATTTTTAGTCTTGCTGTTTTGCCCCTTTTTTGGGCATGCGATAATGCTTCACTAGATGGTGGTGATAAAAGTTCTCTGCCAAGTAGTTCCGGTAAATATGGAGAAGTTTTAATTGTTGTAGATACTTTTTATGAAAAGCATCAAACAGGCGTAGTTCTTGACAAAATTTTTTCTGAGGCAATGGTAGGCATGCCTCAGGCAGAGGGGCGTTTTAGAGCTTCTACTGTGCCTCCTAAAGCATTTCAATCAATTCTTAAGCGAAGTAGAAACATATTAAAACTCAGCATTGGTCAAGGAAAAAAAACAGCCTTTAACATTGAAGAAGATGTTTGGGCAAAAGATCAACTGCTCATTCAAATTATGGCTGCTAGCGATACTGACGCAGCGCGAATATTGTCAAAAAATGTTCAGACAATTAGAGATTATTACAATGAGAGAGAGTTAAAACGATTAAAGGCTCAATTCAAAGGGAAGCCACAGAAAGAGATAATGGATTTTATTCAGGAGCAATATAATATCAATGTTGTTGTTCCTCCAGGTTTTTTACAAATGGCAAAAAACGAAAATGGGTTTTGGTTGAAGAAGGAAAAATCTATAGGTCAGCACCAAATCATGCAAGGTATATCTTTTTACGTGAGGCCATATAGTTCCGATTCTGTTTTTTCAAATGAAGTGATGATTGAAAAGCGGAACGAATTTGCCAAAGAAATGATTCAAGGAGCGCCAGACAGCTCTTTTATGGCCGTTTACCAAGATTACCTACCCATAACGAAAGAAGTTAATTTAAATGGGGTTTATGCGCTTGAGTATCGAGGTTTGTGGAATATGGTGAAAGATTTTATGGGCGGACCATTTTTACACTATACAATGGTAGATGAAAAAAACAATAGAGTGATTGAGTTAGATGCCTTTGTTTTTGCACCAAAATTTGATAAAAGAGAATACTTGAGAGAGCTTGAAGCAATATTAAAAACGGTTACAGTTAATTGACAAACGACGCATCATCAGCTACTTTAATTTTTCTACTAATAAAAATGGATACAATGCCCATGGCTATTGCAAAGTAACCTACAAGGGCATAGTTGTGATATAAACCGTCATCACCAATTGTAATTATTAGTCCAGCAAGAAATGCCGCTACTCCATTAGTCATTTGCCTTACAGCCGCGTTAAAGCTCATAAAACTACCTCTGTTTTGTGGCTTTACAGATGAGGTAACCTTGGCAGTAGAAGGAACCATTCGGCCTGCGCCAAAAACAAAAAATAGCGCAGTTACCACCAGAACACAACCAATAGGAGTTTCACCAAGTTGTGTTAAAAAGAAAACAGGTACAGAAGCAATAATGACAGTGAAGGTGAAAACTTTAGACCTCCCATATTTGTCTGCCATTTTGCCAATAAATGGCGAAGAAAATACGGTTAAGGCTCCTCCAATAAGGTAAATGTATTTTATTTGAGAATCTGTAAAGCCAACGTTGGTCGTTAAGTACGGACTAATAAAAGGAACAACAGAAAAATGACTAAACATAATCACACTTCCGAAAACAAGCGCTAAAAGCTGATTTTTATTGGTTGTAACATTTCTTATAACCTCTAGAGGAGTTGGTTTTTATTTGTTTTACTAATGTGCTCAGTCATGTTCGGTATGTAAACAGACATAGGAACAAGTGTTAAAAATGCAATTCCTCCCAGAACAATAAAAGGCATATGCCAGTCTGATAAATCGGCTAAAAAGAGGCATGCAGGAACACCAACAACAGATGCAACAGAAAAGGCAGCCAGAACCATGCCCATAGCGGTCGCTCTTCGCTCATTTGGAATTGCATCTCCAACAATTGAAAGAATCAAGGCTCCCATAACGCCTCCAAACAATTCTGTTATAGATCTTGTAATAAGTAACCAGTGATAACTTTGTGCGAAGCCACAAGCGAAAGTTCCTATAGCAAAACCTGTAGCCATAGTTAATATTGCCTTTTTACGATCGAACCTGTCGATAAAAAAGGCTCCTACAAAACCCGAGGTTCCAGCCGAAAAGGTGTAGGTTGAAACGAGTAGTGCAAATTGACTGGGTAAGATATCAAACGCTTTCATTAATTGAGGGCCTAATGGCATCAATATCATAAAGTCTGTGATGTGCGAAAATTGAATAACTGCTAGGGTTAAAAGCAGTATTTTTTCTTTGGTCATGGTTGGTTGTATCGTACTGAGGTTATTCAAATATTACTTCTAACACGGCTTTGGATTTTATGTTTGGTAATCCGCCAAGCTGTACGCTATAATAATTGAGAACCATATTTAGCAGTTTGTTACGTTCGGTTTTTTTGAGCTGCCATGGATTTAACTCTCCAATGGTGTAAAGTTCTATTTCTTTTTGATCATAAAAGTTGGGATGAGTAGGTTTTTGTGCACAACACTCACCTTCTTCTAAATCAAAATACAGTGCATCCTCCTCTAAGTTGGGTTGAATTCCCAAGATATCCATGAGTTCAATGAGAAATGAGATATGAAAGTAGGGAGGTGCTGATTTCTGAGAGTTCAACTCTTGTACTTTGGCTTCAATATAGTGGTATAAACTAAAATTCTGCTCTTCTTCTTTTATTACTTTAGATAGGAATTCTGCTACGAAGAAACGGATTGCGTTAATAGAAATATCATCAGAAGGTAAAGCAATTTTATTGTTGTAGCTAAGCTCTTTAACGCGGTGAATGTTTGACTTCGATGATACATAATATACAAACTGAATGGCAGACAGTGGTTGAAAAAAATTACCTTGCTTGTTTTTCTTACTTTTTCTGTTGCTAGAGATTAAGGAAATGAGTCCTTTCTCTTCTGAAAGCACGTGGCTAATTAAAGAGTTCTCGCCGTATTTTATGGATTGAAGAACGATCCCCTTACTTGTAGTGAGCATGTTATTTGATAAACATTATCTTCCCAACTTCAGTTTGTAGTTTTTGAGAGTCATTTTCGCCACTAATGAAAACCAAATAAACACCGGTTGAAGCTCTCACGCCGGCAAAGTTATTTCCATCCCAAAGTACTTGACCGCCTTGAGATTTAATCTCATTAATTAACGTGCCGCTTATGTCGGTGATTTTGACAGTAGAATTATTTAAAAGACCACTGATGGCGATATTTCCACTGTATTCAGGCCGTACAGGGTTAGGGTATATGGATACGTTTGAAAGATTCTCAGAGCCTGTTACAGCTTCTCCTCTGTAAGAAACCAACCCTTTTGCTGTTGCTATGTAGACTTCCCCGGTTTCATCGTCAATAGTTATGGCGCTAATGGAGTTTGATAATAGTGGACTATTATCTATGTTGAATTCTAATATGGTTTCTTTTCCGTCAGCAGATAACAATATAACGCCAGAGTTTTCCGTGCCAATCCATTTTCTATTAAATCCGTCTATCGCGATTTCTGTAACGATTGAATTTTGCAATACAATTTCATTGTTCTCTCCATCAAAAAATATTACTCGATCAAAATTTATATCTCCGTTGAACACTTGTGATGGGTTATAATGCACTGCAATTCCGTCGGAAGTTCCGATCCAAATTAGTCCATCTTGGTCTTTCTCAATCTTTATACCACGAGCCCCAGGTATACTTCCTAAACCTTCTGTTCTTGTAAGTCGAATTGATCTATCATCTGAGATGTCTTTTATGGTTCCTCGGTCGTCGTAAACAATAATGTCATTGTCTTTAGGCATAGCAATCCATTTATATCCATTGTCATCAATTTCGATGTCATACATAGCAGTCTCTTCGGATGAATATAATGCAGAGAAGTCATAACCGAACCAACTGCCATCCACAAGCCTCACATATAAACCGTTTTTCTGATACGTGTTAGTTACCCATAAATTACCATCGGAGTCAAAAACGCTTTCCCCAGAACCGACCCAAAGCGACGGTCTCCAGGCCTCCCTTCTTTTCATCGCAGAGGTTATTTGTCCAAAGCTGTTGGTATACAAGGTGTTGGTGTCTTGATAAATTCGAAATGGAGGTCTGTTGTTAAACTCGACTAAACCCCTTCCCCATGAGCCAAAATAAATTTGATAAGGTTTGTTAGGATTAATGTTAACAGAAACAAGGTCAAAAATATCCGTTAAGCCATCGTTTGTTCCATGTCTATAGTTAGTCCAAGATGCCCCATCGAATTTTGAAACTCGGGCCAGTTCGAAACGGTTGTTATATGTTCCATCTATTGCGCCATTCACAACCCAAAGGTTTCCTCCTTTTGCATCCATATCAAAAACGCTTGCGGTGATTGGGCCGTTTGGTTTATAGTTGGCAACAGTTGATCCGTCGTTCCTATTAATTTCAACCAAAGGTGCAAAGCGAGTTATTTCAAATAGTCGTTGTCCGGCAGACGTGGACCCCAACGAGCCACTCCCATTGCGACTAAGGTTTAGGTTGATGCCTCCGTCGTTATTTAATATGTAGGTATTAGAGTTGGTTGTTAGTATATACTGATCGTTTTCGATTTCTGAGATGCTGGCAAAGTCAAATTCAGCTATATCTTGTCTAACCGTAAATGTTGTACCATTAAAAGATAGTATACTGTCTTTAGCGCCTGACTCTCTAAAAACAAAGTTGATTGCATTGTTTTGCTCCCAGGCACTCGAGACGGTTGAGTTGGTTTTTACCGGTAATTTAGACCAATTATTAAAGTCTAATAGGTTCAAGGTTATATCTGCGAAGAAAATCCCGTTGTTCGTTGCTGCATAGAGTGTATTGTTCAATTGGTCAACAGAATTTACATTGATTGCGGTGCCAGAAGGACCAAATTTGTAAGTGTCAACTATTTCTTGCCGTTCTAAATTAACCACGGTGATGCCGTAAGCCATTGAGAGGTACGCAAGGTTCCCAATTATTTTTATTTCATTGATGTCTTTTAGTTCGTTGCTGAGTTGAATGAAGGGTATGTTTACAATTTGGCCATTTTTTAAGAGGTCTATGTTTGCGTTATCATACACGATGATTAATGTCTGGTTTAGTGTTGAGTATGCTAATTTAGAGGTAGATACGTCGTTTAATAAATTTACTTTGGTATATCTTTCTAATGAATTGTCTTCAGTATTGTAGGTAAATATCCCCGTTTCGGTACCCGCGTAAATTAGTGTACCGTCTGATGCTATTGAAGTACCGGTTTGAAGCGGCAGGTGGTCTGTCCAGCTGCCAATCGGTTTTAATTGTGCGGTGGCGCTAATTGTACTAGCGAAAGCTGCGGCTATGAGTAAATATTTTTTCATAATCATTAGATAGAAAACAAAGATAGACGTAAAATATTGCATAGAATTACGTGTATATTTGCAAACCAAAAAATGGTCCCGTAGTTCAACTGAATAGAATATCAGATTTCGGCTCTGACGGTTGCAGGTTTGAATCCTGCCGGGATCACAAAAAGCCACTTGACTTGTCAGGTGGCTTTTTTATGTAGCAGAATTAACGGGAATTAACGCGAAGCGTTTTGATGCGTTATAGCGCCCTTGATAAAAACTCCAAACTATTTGGTCGTTTTGTCCTGCGTTGGGTTGGTAGATAAGTTAATTTGCCTTCTTTAGGATATATATCTGCGATGAAAATCCTCCTTCTGATTTGGCTTTTAAGTTTGAAGATAAGCCGTTCAGGAAAGCAGAGATTAAATTCGTATTCCCTGTTTTATATTTTTCGCTCAACATACTAACATAAAACGAGTCGAATTTCATCGGCAATGTTTGGGTAACTTGTAAACCGTGTTTGGTTGCAAGTTTGTCGATGTCTTTTTCGGAAAAGTGGTAAAGATGTCGAGGTACGTCGTAAGCGGCCCAATGTTCTTTATATCTTTTAGCATCATAAGAGTTGAGGTTGGGAACTGCAATTAGTAAATGTCCGTCGTCTTTTAATAGCCGCTTTAACTCTGCTACTCTATCGTTTAGATGGTACACATGTTCTAGCACGTGCCACATTGTAATAAAATCGAAAGTCGCCGATGCTAAATTCGGTAAAAACGATTCTTCATTTACGGTTAAACCGAAATTAGATATTGCTTGTTGTCGTGCTGTTACAGACGGCTCTATTCCCTGAACAATGAAGTTGTGCTGCTTCGTCCGATCTAAGAACTCACCTGTTCCAGATCCCACATCTAATAAATTTTTTCCTGAACTAAGGTTAGTCAGAAGAGATACTTTCTTATCTAAGGTGTAGTTTCTAACTTTTTGGTAAAGAAGATTAACTACGCCTTTATTAGTGTTGCTGTGTGAAATGTATTCATCTGATTCGTAATATTTGCCTATCTCCTGTTCTGTAGGAATTGGATTTGTAAAAGCGAAATTACAACTGGCGCATTTAACAATGTTGAATGATTCATCGCTGCCTGTATTGTCTTTGCATGTTAAGTAGCTGCTGAATTTACCCCCTTCACAAATCGGGCAGTTGGTATAAGTTTTCATGGTGTGTGTTTCACGTGGAACATTAATTCTATCTTCCAAAATGTATAAGTAAAACAGAGATGTCTGATGGAGACACTCCGCTTATTCTTGATGCTTGGCCAATTGTTGTCGGGCGTATTTTCGACAATTTTTCTCTTGCTTCAGTTGATATTGATGTCAGTTTGTGGTAGTCAAAATCATCTTTAATTCTTACATCTTCTAAGCGATTTAACTTGTCGGCCATTTCTCTTTCTCTTTCAATGTAGCCGTTGTATTTGATTTTTATCTCTGCTTGTTCTATGCTGTGATGGTCAAATTGTTCGAGTTTCGCTTTTTCTTTTGGTAGTCCTTTCATAATTGAATCCAGAGACACCTGCGGTCTTGAAACAATAGCGGAGAGTTTCATTTTTTGGCTAATTTCAGAAGTTCCAGATTCTTTCAAGAATTCATTTACGTCTTCTGGTCGAATTGAAGTTTCATTGAGGTGTTTCAAGATTTGCTCCGTTGCTCTCTCTTTTATTTCCAATGCTTCTAGTCTTTGGTTGGAGGCAAGTCCGATTGAATTGGAAAGTTTGGTAAGTCTGCTGTCAGCATTGTCTTGCCGTAAAAGAATTCTGTATTCTGCTCTTGAAGTAAACATTCTGTAGGGTTCTTCTGTGCCTTTTGTAATCAGGTCGTCAATTAGAACTCCCATATACGCTTGATCTCTTCGTAAGATTAAAGGTTGTTTCTCATGAACTTTAAGGCTCGCGTTTATGCCGGCCATCAATCCTTGTCCGCCAGCCTCTTCGTAACCTGTTGTTCCATTAATTTGCCCAGCAAAGTAAAGGTTCTCGATTAGTTTTGTTTCAAGCGTATGTTTCAATTGCGTTGGCGGGAAATAATCGTATTCTATTGCATAACCTGGTCGAAATAACTTAACGTTTTCGAATCCTTTTATTTCTTTGATAGCTTTAAACTGCACATCCATTGGTAATGATGTGCTAAACCCGTTCACATATATTTCAACGGTATTCCAACCTTCAGGTTCAACAAATATTTGGTGTCTATCTCGTTCAGAAAAGCGAACGATTTTATCTTCTATTGACGGGCAGTATCTTGGTCCTGTTCCTTCAATTGCTCCGCTAAACATTGGTGAGCGATCCAGCCCACTAGCCAAGATGTCGTGGACGTGTTGGTTCGTGTAGGTGATGTGACAGCTCAGTTGCTTTTTTAAAGGGGTTGTTGATGTGAATGAAAATTTTGATGGAAACTCGTCACCTCTTTGTTCTTCCATTTTAGAAAAATCTAACGAACGAGCATCTACTCTAGGAGGTGTTCCTGTTTTCATTCGACCATGGTCAAAACCTAATTCTTTTAACTGTTCGGTTATTCCTGTAGAATTTCGCTCTGCGGCGCGCCCTCCACCAAAATTTTTCTGTCCAACATGAATTAGACCGTTTAAAAAGGTTCCGTTCGTTAAAACAACGGATTTGGCTTTTATTTCCATTCCTAGCGATGTGCTTACACCGGTTACTTTGCCGTTTTCTGTGCTAATGCCGACAACCGTGTCTTGCCAAAAATCTACGTTCGGTGTTTGTTCTAGCATCAGTCTCCATTCTTGTGCAAACAGCCAACGGTCGCTCTGGACTCTCGGGCTCCACATCGCAGGCCCTTTCGATAGGTTGAGCATTCTAAATTGCACAGCAGTTTTATCTGATACAATACCCGAATATCCTCCCATTGCGTCTATCTCTCTAACGATTTGCCCTTTGGCGACACCTCCCATAGCAGGGTTGCATGACATTTGAGCAATGGTAGACATGTTCATGGTGATCAATAATACAGAAGATCCTAGGTTGGCTGCCGCTGCAGTTGCTTCGCATCCTGCATGACCTCCCCCTACAACTATAACATCGTATTCTTTTAACATATTTGTCTTTGTAGATTTCGTTTCACGTGAAACATTCTGTGAATATATTCTTAATCAGCGAGCAAAGTTAGATAAAAATCCTCTTTAGCCCTGATTTCTTTAGCTTCTTGGGGAGTTTTGTCGTTGTAGCCAATTAAGTGCAAAACTCCATGAATCATTACTCGTTTTAATTCGTGCAAATATTCAACACCAAAGTTGGTTGCGTTTTCCATTACCCGTTCTAAGCTTATAAACAAATCTCCTGAAATGACCTCGTGTTCTACATAATTGAAAGTAATTATGTCTGTAAAGGTGTCGTGGTCGAGGTAAATTTGGTTCATCTTAAGCAAGTATTCATCACTGCAAAAGATACAATTAATTGTTCCTGGCTTCTTGTTCTCTGAAACAATTGCATCAGTTAACCAAGCGGCAATGGCTTGCTCTTTTAAAGAAATGGCATCCATGTCTTCGAAATGAAAACCAATAGAATCCGTGATCATTTATTAAACTTTAAAATAACAGTTGCGCCTTCTCGCTCAAACTCTACTTCATCTGTTAAACTTTTCATGATAAAAATTCCTCGGCCATCTACCTTTTCAATATTATCAGGATGTGTTGGGTCAGGTACATTGTTGTAATCGAAACCGGCACCTTTATCGGAAATGGTAAAAATGTACTCTTTTTCGGTCACATCGAAAGAGAACTCTACCGTTTTAGAGGAATCAAAAAGATTGCCATGTTTGATTGCGTTATTCATGCCCTCAGAGGTCGCAACAAGAATGTTACCATAGATTTCTTCAGGAATGGCAAACTCTTCTTTGATCGATTCAACAATTTGCTCAACCCTAGCTAAGGAGTCGATTGTAGAGTCAAAACTATAATGCTTTATTGTAGAACTTGTCATCATTTCTCAATCTGGTTAAAATACTCCGAAACCTTTAATTTGTAATATGAATTAAATGCCGGAGGAAGTGTTCTCATCAATTCGATTTCTTGATCTTTCTGTTTGTTATACTCGAAAAACGTATTTGGGTTTCGAGAAAATTGCTCAGTAGCCTCCGTAGCTTCTCTTTTATCGTCTTTTTCTCTCTCTCTTTCAGCCTTTTCAGATTCTAACAAGCGAGTTAAAATTTCTTGTTGACGCATTAATGTTTCATTGGTAATTTGCTTGTTAACTAAATCAGTTTCAGTTTCTTCCATTAAGTCGCCAATCTTTTTCATGTTTCCACCACCTTGGCCATTTGATTCCCCTATTTCTTCTTGCAATTTCTCAACAGCCTCTCGAATAGCTGCTTGTTTAGCAGCCATTTGTGCTAACTCTTTGCTCATTCCACCGTTCCCTTGTCCAGGTTTTCCTTGCCCAGGTTTTTGACCTTTTTTTCTCTGTCCTGGCTTCTGTCCTTCTTCCATTGCTTTTTTAAGCGCTTCCATTTGTTTGTTCAATTGCTGTTGCAACGATTTCATGTTGGCCGAACCTTGTCCTGGTTTTGGTTTTCCGTTTCCAGGTTTTTTACATTGACCGCTAGCTTGCATCATGGATTGCTGCATGTTTTGCACGGCATTATCTAGCAGTAAAGCAAGGTTATTCAGCGAAGTCATAGATAATTGTTGTCTATTACCTGCTTGCGGTGTTCTGCGCTCCTGCAATTCTTCTATTGCTTTATCCATGTTAAAATTAACAGCGGTCATTTCTTGGTTAATTGTTCTAGCTCCTTCTAAGGATTGAATACGCTTACTTAAAGCGAAAAGAGAATCTTCTACAATTTTCGAATCGTCTTTTAGTTTCTTTTGCTGCTGCGTGTAGCTTACATATTGCGGATCGTTTCTGTTGATGTTTTTCAGCTGCTCCATCACCTCTTCTTGGTCAAACGAAAGTTGTATGATGTTCTCCAGAAGTGCGCGCAAGTCTTCAAGGTTTTCAGCATTATTTTCAGAAGCCATTTGCTGTTGCATGTCACTAAGTTTTTGAGAGAGTTCGTCCATTTTTTCTCCAGCTTCTTTTTGCTCTTCTCCAGCTTTCTTTTTGTTTTTCTTGCTCAGTTCATCAGAGCTTTCCTGCATGTCTTCTTTTATTTCCTCTTCCAGCTCTTTAGTGTCTTCCAAATCGTTTGGCTTCTCTAGCTCTTCGTTCTTTTTCTGCACCTCGTCAAGCTCTTTCGAAACCTCTTCCATTTTCTTATTTAGCTCATCTTGTTTCTTTTTATTCTCTTCGGCATCGGTTTTTTTGTCCTCTGTTTTCTTGTTTAAATCATCTTGTTCTTTGCGGAGTTCATCTAGTTTCTCTTTGGCTTCAGCCAACTGTTTTTCTACTTCCAATTGCTTGAATAGCTCTAGGTTTCTGTCTAACTCCTTTTCTAACTCTTCATTGCTGAGCTCCATTTGTTCTAGCGATTTTTGGAGGTCATCCTTTTTCAGTTTTTCCATCATCTCCTCCATTTGCTTCATCATTTCCTTCATCTCGTCGGTCATGACTTTTTCAAACATCTCTTGGAGTTGTTTTTGCTTTTCTAGAAGGGCTTCATCTTGCTTCGAAAATTTCTCAAGGCGTTGGTTATTGTCTTTGTTTTTTTGCTGAAGATTTTGCATAGACTGCTGCACCTTTTTTTGTTTTTCCAACAGGGCTTGAATTTGCTTTTTTTCTTGAAAACCAAGTTCTTTTTTATTCAACAATCTTTCCTTCAGCGCATCAAGGTCTTGTTTTATTTCTTTGGTGAGTTTGATGTTTTCTTCTAACTGCTTCTTAACTAACTCGTCGGTTTCTTTATTTTTTTTCGACAACTCTTCTTTTGTAGGAGCTTTGTATTTAAAGGTTTGTGTTCGTGCAGACTTACTGCCATTCACCCCATCATTGTCCCAAACTTCAAAATAATACTCTATTTCATCTCCTGCCGAAAGAGCGAAATTTTCTAAATTCAAGGAATGATAAAAGTCGGTTGTAGGAAGGTTTAAATTGATGGGAATGTTTTGCTGTTCAAATGTTCCAACTGAGTCATTCTGTCCAACAAACCTTCTGTAAAAACTAAGCCGGCTGAAACCATAGTCGTCTTTTACCAAACCTTTAAAGTAGCGTATTTGCTGATTAAGCGAATCTATTTTGGTATCTACCTCTATGCAAGGGCGAGCATCAGGAACAATAGTAAGGGAGTAAAAAATTGTATCTAAAAATCGTAGGTTTTCGTTGGCAATGCTCAAGCCGTAGTTGCTGCTTTGCATGAACTTGTTTTCATAAATAAATTCATCCGCCGAACTTTTTAAAAGCGTTCTGGCAGAATCAGCAGCAATAAAAACAACCTCATTTGTGTTTTCGGTTGCAAAAAACCATTTTACTGTGGTTCCTTGTGGAACAGTAAAGTCGCCGGTGTTTTCAAGTTCTTTGTTTTGCTTGTTTAAGTATTTGGGGTATTTAAAAGCAACCTTAAAGTCGAGCAATTGAGGTTTAGCAAGGGTATTGATTTGATATACCTGTGATTCAAATTCTCCATCGAAAAGGCTAAAGTCAACGTTCGATTGTAAATTTTTAAACTCGTACTCAAAGCTATTTTTGTCTTTTTTGCTGAGTAAAAACCTCTTTTCTTGATAAACAACGCTTAATTGATTTGGAATTTCTTCGCCTGTCAACTTTACTCTCAACTTAAAGTCTTCGTTTTTAAAGGCGTTTAAATTGTCATTTTCAACTGTGATTTCATACGGCGCTTGTTTCACAAACTCTTGGTTGTATGAAATAATTCGTTGCGTACTATCTTTAATCACCTTTGGTTCAAAAGCGGCCAACCCGATTATGAGTAAAAGCGGTATGATCAGAAATTTGAGGTATTTTTTATTTTCTTTGAAATTAACCGCTGCAGCAAAAGGAACGGGTTTTAGTTGGGCAATTTTCTGATTGATGCTAGCGATTAACAAGTCAGAAGAGTTGTTTTCGGCAAGGTTTTGAAGTTGAAGAACATTACTTAATTTGTCGCTGACATCTGAAAAATGTGAGCCAATAATTTTTGAAGCCTGCTGGCGACTAATCCTTTTTCCAATAGAGGCAATTTTTAAAAGCGGAATAGCGATTAAAAAACCAAAAACGGCGAGCATTAAACTGGCAAAACCGAAAAAAAGCGCAGTTCTTACAGATGAGTTGAATTCACCAAAGTACTCCAACACCACCAAAGTAATAAACAGCGCAAACGCCAAACTCAAAAACAAGAGAACACCTCTAATTATTTGATTTACATAAAACTTTCGAATAAATTCGTCCAGTTTTTGAAGTAAAAAATTGAAATTGTTTTCTGTCATATACAAGTACAAACCTAGGTAAAACGATACGGCTGTTTTACGTTAAATTCAACTTATGAAGTTAAGCAAAAGTTTATTTCGAAAAACGCACTAAGTTCCCAAGTCCGATCTGCTGACCTTTGTTCGATTTTAGGCCTAAAATGGTGCTGTCGTATTTGTCGGGAAACCCGTCAATTTTGCGCAGCATATTTTTTAATTTTTGCATGGGCAATTTAGGCGAGTAGGTATTGAGAATGAAAAAATGTCGTTTGGGATGAATGAGTTGCACAACATCTTGCAACAATTCTTGCAAGTCGTTTTCTAGTTTCCACCGTTCGTTTTTAGCTCCCAATCCAAAAGCTGGCGGATCCATAATTATGCCTTGGTATTTGTCGCCTCGGCGAATGGCTTTTTTTACAAATTTTCTGGCGTCTTCCAATATCCATCGAATGTTTTCAACCTTGTTCTTTTCGGCATTTTCTTTGCCCCAATTAAGCACCTGCTTTACAGAATCTACATTGGTAACATCGGCACCAGAGGCCGCGGCAACCAAGCTAGCAGCTCCGGTGTAAGCAAACAAGTTCAGCACTTTTACTTCGCCTTTTAGTTTTGCTATCTCCCTTTGCATAAACTTCCAATTCTCAGCTTGTTCTTGAAATACGCCAAGGTGTTTAAAGGTGGTAATTTTCAAGTTGAGAAGCAATTTTACGTCGTAGTACTCGTATTTTATTTCCCAACTTTCAGGAGCATTGGTTTTGTTGGTCCAAGTGCCTTTTTTCCCTTTTTCTTCGTAAAAATGCCAGTCTGCCTTTTCCCATTCTCTTTTTGGTAGTCGAATTGGACCTTCAGCAACCGACTCCGGGCGGTCAACGATTAGCTTTCCAAAGCGCTCTAATTTTCGCCTTCCACCACAGTCAAGTAATTCGTAGTCAATTCCTGAGGCGAGTGGAAGAATTTTAATTTCTTCTTTCTTTTGGGGTGGTTTCAGTTGTGGACGCATTTCCTCACAAACATAATCAATATGGCGGTTTACTTTTTTACCTTTGCCCCCTTAAAATTAAAAGCATAAAAATGGAGAGAAAAGTAAGAGTTCGCTTTGCGCCAAGTCCAACAGGCCCATTGCACATGGGTGGAGTTAGAACAGCTTTGTACAATTACCTTTTTGCCAAAAAACACGGTGGCGATTTTTTGTTGAGAATTGAAGATACAGATCAAACACGATTTGTTCCTGGTGCTGAAGAGTACATTAAAGAATCGTTAAAGTGGTGTGGGTTTTTGCCAAACGAAGGTTATGGGGTTGGCGGAGATGTTGGGCCATACAAGCAATCTGAAAGGAAAGAAGCAGGGCTTTACAAAAAATACGTTCAGCAATTGTTGGATGCCGACAAGGCATATTATGCTTTTGATACTCCAGAAGAGTTGGATCAAATGCGAGAAGATTTAAAGAAGGCAGGTGTTGCTGCACCACAGTACAATGCCATTTCAAGAATGCGCATGAAAAACTCCATTTCTTTATCGGCCGAAGAGGTGGAAAAAAGAATGGCAAATGGAGATCCATATGTAATTAGAATAAAGATTCCACGAAACGAAGAGATTAAATTTAAAGATTTGATTAGAGGATGGGTATCCGTTCACACATCAAACCTTGACGATAAAGTGTTGTACAAATCTGACGGAATGCCAACGTATCATTTGGCCAACATTGTTGACGATCATTTGATGAATATTTCTCACGTGATTCGAGGAGAAGAGTGGTTGCCGTCTGCTCCGTTGCACATGTATTTGTACGAGGCGTTTGGTTGGACAGACACCATGCCTCAGTTTGCTCATTTGCCATTGCTGTTAAAGCCCGATGGAAATGGAAAACTCAGTAAGAGAGACGGAGATCGTTTAGGGTTTCCTGTTTTCCCAATGGAGTGGAAAGATCCTACTTCAGGTGAAATTTCTTCAGGTTACCGAGAAAAGGGGTATTTCCCGGAAGCATTTGTAAACATTTTAGCCTTTTTAGGTTGGAATCCGGGTACGAGCCAAGAGCTTTTTAGTATGGGTGAGTTAGCTGAAGCCTTTTCTTTAGAGCGAGTGGGCAAGGCAGGTTCGAAGTACGACCCAGATAAAGCGAAGTGGTTTAATCAGCAGTATTTAAGAGGAAAAGATGATGGCGCTTTAGCTAAATTATTGAAGCAAAATTACAGCCATTTAAAAGAAGTCGCTGATTCAGACGAAGCATTTTTAGAAGGTGTTTGCGGTATGATGAAAGAAAGAGCAACATTTTTAGCAGACATTCCTGTTGAAGGAGCTTACTTTTTTGCTGCACCGATAGAGTTTGACGAAAAAACTGCCCGCAAAAAGTGGAAAGAAGATAGTGCTGCATTAATGACCGAATGGTTGAGTGAATTTACAAAAATTGAAGATTACACGGCAGAAACTATTGAGACAACATTTAAAGCCTTTTTAGAGCAAAAAGAAAAAGGAATTGGAGCGGTATTGCCCTTGTTTCGTTTGTTGGTAACCGGCATGGGAATGGGACCATCTATGTTTTCTATTGCAGAATTATTGGGTAAGGAAGAAACAACTAGTAGAATGGTAGCTGGAATTAAAACCCTGGGCTAATGCATAAAGTGTTGATTGAAAATGCCATATTTCATGCGCATCACGGGGTTTTTGAAGAGGAAACCATTGTTGGTGGTAAGTTTGAGGTAAACATCGAGCTCGAAACTGACTTCAGCGAAAGTGCAAAGAACGATGTTTTAGAAGGAACCATTGATTATTCAGCAGTGTACCGAATGGTGGAACAAGAGATGATGATTCCTTCAAAATTAATTGAACACGTGGGGCAAAGAATTGTAAATGCCTTATACGCTAACTTCGACAGCATTCAGTTTATTCGGCTTAAAATAAGCAAGCTAAACCCTCCCATAAAACCTACTATTGAAAAGGTGAGCATTGTTATAGAGGAATAGGGGAAAAAATAGGTTTAAGCAACTCAAATTGTTTAATTTTGTTGTCCCTTACAAAAAGGGTCTCGTGGCCGAGTGGCTAGGCAGTGGTCTGCAAAACCATCTACAGCGGTTCGAATCCGCTCGAGACCTCATCATTTAAACCCTAAACAATTAATTTATAGTTGTTTAGGGTTTTTTGGTTTAAGGAACTACACCACATTACACACCACATTTACCCAAAAAGAATATTTTAAATTATATTTGAATATGTAAAATTTAATATTTGGGTTCATTTTAATTTGCAGGGCGAGGCAGACCGCTTTGGAAGCAAGAACGAGTTGTTTTTGGTGCAAGGAATCGCAACCGTGTTGTATGCCGGCTTGGTGGTGCTGGCACTTTTTCCGCAGGCGCACAATATGCCCACTACCCTTATAGAAGAAAATAAAGAAGAGAAGTGGAAGCTTTCAGCTCAGTTTATTCGGGTGGTTAATTTGGTGGTGAGTTCTATTTTTTTCAGTTTAACCATTACATCGGTGAACAATGCATTAGTTGGAATGGAAGATCAAGACCCTTGGCCGTTGTTTGTGTTATTGGGCGTTTTAGGAGTTGCTATTGTAATTTATTGGGCTAAATTGGCAAAGAAATAAGTACCATCAATGCCCCAAATTCTCCTCATCGACAATTACGATTCATTCACCTACAACTTATACCATTATTTAGACGAGTTGAACCAAGGCGGGACAAAGATGCAGCGATTTCTTGAATGATGAAACGGTTTGACTAATTTTTATACTATGCCGTAAAACATTTCTATCACCTAAAAAAGGCCTAATTTTAAAATAAAACAAAACCTCATGAGCTTAACCCAATTGAAATCTGATATCATTCAAAAGATTCGATCTATAGAGGATGAGTCTGTTTTGGAATCAATAGAATTAATATTAAACACAAAGACAGTGGAATTAACTGAGCTAGAAAAGCAGATGATTTCAGCAGGAGAAGAGGACATTAAATTGGGAAACGTTGTTTCTGAAGAAAAAGTAATGTATGATGCAAAGAAATGGCTGAACTCGAAAAAAGCTTAACTGTAACATGGACGTTTTTGGCGAAGAGCCAGTTGCAACATATTTTAGAGTTCTGGATAGAACGAAATGCAACAACGACATATTCCGAACGGCTGTTGGACAAGGTCTCAGAGAAAACTAAACAGTTATCGAAATACCCCGCTTCTGCCCTTAAAACAAGTATTTCTGAAATTCGAAAGTCAGCTTTAGGAAATTATTCTATTTATTATAAAAAAGCGCAGTCATCAATAATTATTGTTGCTTTTTGGGACAATAGACAGAAACCATCAACGCTAGTAGAATTGCTAAAAAAAAGAAGTTAATGCCCCAAATTCTCCTCATCGACAATTACGATTCTTTCACCTTTAATTTGTACCATTATTTGGACGAATTGAACCAAGGTGGAGTTGAGGTGCAACGCAACGACGAACTCGATTTAAATGGCGTGTTAGACTACGATTTGGTGGTGCTTTCACCAGGCCCTGGATTACCGAAACAAGCCGGTAAGCTGATGGAGTTTTTAGAACGGTACGCTACAAAAATTCCCATTTTAGGGGTTTGCTTGGGCCAACAAGCCATTGCCGAGCATTTTGGAATGAAGTTGAATAACCTTCCGAAAGTCGTGCACGGACAAGCAAGAAGCATTGAGATTATAGAACGAGAAAAAGGGCTATTTAAAGACCTTCCGAAAAGCATAAAAGTAGGGCGTTACCATTCTTGGGTCATCGACCCAGAGAGCATGCACACAGATTTTAACATTACATCTACCGATGAAGAGGGAAATATCATGTCGATTCAGCATAATACGCTGCCCATTTGTGCGGTGCAATTTCATCCGGAAAGTGTTTTGACCGAAATGGGGAAGGAGATGTTGGGGAATTGGTTGGTTGAGAATGGGTAGTTTGTCTACATTTCGACCAGTTCTTTTCCGCAAGCTCCAAAGAACGCTCAATGTGACAAACTAGTTGTATAACACAACAAACTGGTTTAGTTCTTTTTTCTTGTTTTTCGAAAGAACATTCAGAGTGACAAACTAGCTTTACAAAATGACATACTCTTTTGATTCTTTTCTCTGGTGGCTTTCAGGGTGAATAATGTGAAAAAACTGTTTCGGTTGTTTGCCGTTGTTTTTCAGGTGAATAAGTTGTTTGAAGATGTTGCAAATCGTGATTTAATACCTCACCTGCGTGATTTGAAACCTCAACATCGTGTTTTGATACTTGCAAGCTGACAAGCTGTGGCATCTTTGCTGAAAATTATTAAACTTAAAAACATGAAAACAGTAAAATCAATTTTCTGCACATGCACCTTTATCGTATTATTCAGCGCTTGTTCTAATTATCAAATGCGCGTTCAAATTCCTGCCAAAGAGAAGTTGGTATTAGACTATCCCAATTACGATACGTTTATGGCTGAACTTCAAAACCGTTCTTTAACCACACTAGATGTTAAGGTGGTTTCTAAAAAAGAAGAAAAATGGGTGAGAAGTTTTGGCCTAGCCTCCATGGCAATAGAGAAAATTAGAGTGGAGCAAGAGAACCAATTGGTGTTAGCCAACAACAGCAATAAAACCATCAAACTCCGAGTGAATGTAGAGGGTATGAAACGAAAAGAAAACCCTACTAAGAAAGAATATAGGTCGTTTACCCTTCAAAACAAAAGCGATAAAAGCATTCCACTAATTATTCCAAATGTGATGAATCCAAACCTTTCACCTCTTTCAAAAAGCGTGGTTGATTTAAAGATTGGACAAGAGATTTTGTTCCGCGTTGGAGTGAAAAAGTATGTTTTACTAACGGTAGACGAACAGATTCAAAACGGTGACTTGTTAAATGTAGGGGAACTGATGGCTCAACGAAAAAAAGAGCTAGGGTTATAGCAAGCAATTATTTCAACAAACAGGCAATTTGGCAAAGTGTACTCTAGTAGATTTTCGCTAAATTGCCTTTTTAGAATGAGCATTTTACCATGACAATTTACACCACCCCTTTACAGTTTGGATATTTCTTTTCTATTGTAATGGCATTGTTATTTTGGCGGCGTTCTTTTCAAGAAGAACGCTTATCTGATCGGCTTCTTGGTTGGGTAATGCTATTTATAGCCATTCAATTGCAAGATTATACCTTCGGTTTTGCGGGCATCAATGTGTTGTGGGAAGAGCTAAACGGCTTTCCAAGAGGAGTTGATTTATTGTTTGGGCCTGCCGTTTATTTTTACTTGAAAAGCCAAACTAACAGAACGTTTCATTTTGAAAAAAAACACTGGCTTCATCTGCTTCCTTGGTTGGTTTATTTTGTGGTGGATGCAAGTATTTTTGCTGCCGGCGAAGAGGCTGTTGAGACCTATCAACAATCTTCTATTATTGAGGTCCTCTCAGTAGTTCATTACTTGGCTCGCATTACTTCATTGAGTTATTACTTATGGGGAAGCATAAAAATTTACAAAGCTTACCGTATTTGGAGCGAAGGGCAATTTTCTGATACAGAAACGATATCGTTTAGGTGGTTTCGCAACTTTTTGTATTTCATGGTGGTTTGGATTATTTGCCGAGAAATGATGTTTGTAATAGATGAGTTTGTGGACTTGTCATTCTACCAAGATTGGTGGTGGAATTTACCTTTGGTAGTTACGGCCTTTTACGTAGGTTTACAAGGACATTCTCAACCCCAACCACAATCTATATCGTTTTCCTTACAGAACAAAGCAGAAGCCTTAAAAACGGAACCATTTGCGAAAGAAGCAAGAAGTTCAAAAACAGATTGGAACAAAAAAATAGATGAGCAGCAGTTGTACCTGCAATCTGATTTAAGTTTGAACGAACTAGCCAGGTACTTAGGAGCAAACGCAAGAGAGTTGTCGAATTACATTAATGAGAACTTTGGCGTGAATTTTAACGACTACATCAACCAAAAACGAGTACTGGCTTTTGAGCAGAAGATTGCAAATGGAGAGCAAGACAAATTAACGCTATTATCTTTAGCCTATGATTCTGGTTTTAATTCAAAAGCTACTTTTCATCGTGCATTTAAAAAACACAAAGGCATAACGCCGAAAGAGTTTGTACAGGCAAGACATTCTCGAAGTTAAGCGCAATAAAAAACCCCTTTGTCACACTGAGTAGCTTGCCCTACATTTTCGGCGGGGAGTCGAAGTGTGACAAAGGGGTTTAAAAACATTCTCCTGAAATCAGAACTACGTTTTCGAGTAAAGAGATTTACAGTAAAACCACCAAGGTTTTCAAAACCTTGGAGGTTTTTTATTTATTCTTAATCAGAATTAAAATTTTCATAATGAGTAGCTTGTCCGACTTTTTCGGCGGGGAGTCGAAGTATAGACTAGCTTAACGCAATTCTACTACAACTCAAACTTAATTCCTTGAGCTAATGGTAAACTTGTTCCGTAGTTAATGGTGTTGGTTTGTCTTCTCATGTACACTTTCCACGCATCAGAGCCTGACTCGCGTCCGCCACCTGTTTCTTTTTCGCCACCAAAGGCACCGCCAATTTCAGCACCTGAAGTACCAATGTTTACGTTGGCAATTCCACAATCAGAACCCTCAACAGATAAGAACGTTTCCATTTCTCTCATGTTTGTAGTCATCATTGCTGAAGAAAGACCTTGAACTACTCCGTTTTGCATCGCAATTGCTTCGTCTAACTCACTGTATTTCATTAGGTATAAAATAGGAGCAAAGGTTTCATGTTGTACAATTTCCCATTCATTTTGGACTTCTGCAATCGCAGGTTTTACGTAGCACCCTGACTCATACCCTGCACCTTCAAGTACTCCACCTTCTACTAAAATATTTCCGCCGGCAGCTTTTACTTTTTCTAATGCTTCTAAATAAGTTTGCGCTGAATCTTTGTCAATTAACGGGCCTACGTGGTTGTTTTCGTCTAGTGGATCACCAATTCTAATTTGCTGATAAGCAGAAACTAAATTGTCTTTTACGGTATCGTATATAGCATCATGAATGATTAACCTTCTAGTTGAGGTGCAACGTTGACCGCAAGTTCCAACCGCTCCAAAAACAAGCGCAGGAATCGACATTTTTAAGTCGGTGGATTCGGTTAGAATTACCGCATTGTTTCCGCCTAACTCTAACAATGATTTTCCTAAACGAGCAGCAACTGCTTGGGCAACAATTTTTCCCATTCGAATAGAACCCGTGGCAGAAATTAAAGGAACTCGCTTATCTGCTGTCATGATTTCGCCAATTTTGTAATCGCCGTTAATTAAACAGCTAATGCCTTCTGGTAAATCATTTTCTTTTAGAACTTCAGCAAAAATATTCTGACAAGCTACTCCGCAAAGAGGTGTTTTTTCAGATGGTTTCCAAACACAAACGTCTCCACAAACCCAAGCTAAAGCAGTGTTCCAGCACCAAACAGCAACGGGGAAGTTAAACGCAGAAATAATTCCAACTACACCTAGTGGATGGTATTGCTCATACATTCTGTGCATTGGTCTTTCTGAGTGCATGGTTAATCCGTGTAACTGACGAGACAAACCAACAGCAAAATCACAGATGTCGATCATTTCTTGAACTTCTCCCAAACCTTCTTGGTAAGATTTTCCCATTTCGTAAGAAACCAGCATTCCCAAATCTTCTTTTTGAGCTCTTAGTTTTTCCCCGAATTGACGTACAATTTCACCTCTCAAAGGAGCTGGTTTTTTTCTCCACTCTTTTTGGGCAGCTAACGCTATTTGGATTACTTTTTCGTATTCTTCTGGTGTGGTAGACGATACATTTCCAACCAACTCTCCATCTACAGGAGAATGAGATGCAATGTCAAACGATGATGATTCAAATGAATTTTGACCAGTAGATGTACCGTTGTTGTTTGTGTCTAAACCTAAGTTTTTTAAAAATATTTTCATGAGTGTTTTTTTTGTCTCGTAAAAGTAGGTTTAAGCGGATAAAACTCAATGACTTTTTGGCACTAAGTTGCAAGGATATTTTTCCATAGGGCGGCATAAACAAGTGCTTTTTATCAATATAAAAAAGGGAGTTGGTGGCAAAACGCAGAAAAAACTTATATATATCGGCTAACGCGCTTAGCTATTTCAAAGCTGGAGGCGGGGCAAATTGCCGTGGTGGTCAAGGTAAAAGAGAGTCCGGCGTAGGGATTGGTTGAGATGGCAATATTGGAAATTGTTATTGTTTTGGTAATCAAAAATATATATGAATAAATTGAATGTGGAAATGACGCTGTTAATATTTTATATATTGTAAATGTCAAGCGATCAAGGTAATTTGTTTTACAGTACAGCCTAAAGTCAGGAACATCAGTTACAGGAATACCTTATGAATTTGATTCATCAAATAATTTTTTTTATACAGTCAAATGTGTTTTTATATAAATAGTTTCGTAA